>NZ_JAFIRA010000014.1 GCF_022848905.1 Thermostichus vulcanus str. 'Rupite' | reverse complement strand
CGCTGCACAAGCGCCCTGCTGCCTACACATCCAAAACTGACCACAGGACAGGATTGATTGGGAAAAGGAGTGGGCATCTGTTCACTGGGCAGGACGGGTATTGCTGTGATGCCGACTGGAATGCCGCAATCTTGCTACGCAAGACGCGGAGCGTCATGAACATTGCCCAGTGGGACGGGTTTTCGTGTCCTCTGAGTCTAAAAGAAGCCGTATCTGTAATGGGTACGGTCGGCTCAGGGGATGGGGTAGTTGGCAATCCCCTGAACTCCATGAATACCTTGCAGTCTAAGGTTGCAAGGGGCTAGAAGGGAGAATCCCCCGGTTTCTAACCGGGGGAGTGTCAAAGCCCCTTCGGATACCAATCGGCAGCGGTCGGGATCCCTGAGGAAAGTGGGCTGGCAAGGTGTTGCTCCACCAACCAACAGAACTCCCGCTCGAAGGTGACCAGGGCGCGGTTGGTTTTCCCCCCCAGGTAAAGGCCCGACTCGGTTTGCAGGGCCCAGATTTGGCTATGGCTGAAATAGCTCATCACCACCCCGACCATCAGCAGCCCAAACCCGAGATAAACCCAAGGGATGCCGGGATCCGACTTAATTTGGAGGCCGGTAGCCCCAATCACCTCATCCAGATACAGGGTGAGTTGATCATTCAGGGCTAAACTCATGCCCTGGCGCAGGGATCCGATCCATTGGCCGTCAGTGTTGTAGAGCAGTCCCGTCCCTTGCAGGTCGGGCAAAAGTAGGGTTAACCCCTCACTCAGATCTGGCTTGGTGGGCACAAAAGCCCCCCAAAGTTTGTTGCCTGTCTCGGTGCGCACCGGCACCACGGGGATTTGAAAGCTGGGGCTATTGTTGACCCGGATACGGGCGCTATCGATGCTCCAGTCTGCTTGGTAGAGGGTGACTCCTTGGTAGGAGAGGGGATGGTTAACGGAGATCGTTTGCCGTTTCACTTCCTGGTCCTGCTCCAGTATGGAGAGATCCGAGTAAAACTGCTTAATGCGACCCTCGGGAGAATAGTCAATCCAGAATCGATTCACCCGAATTTGCCAGGTGGGTAGGTGAGCTCGAGCCAGATCCCCGGCGCCGGTCAGGTGTTGAATGGGGGCGATACTGCCGCTGGGGATTAATTCTTGCGCCTTAAAGCCGCTGATACTGCCCCAAATGGCACCCAGGAGAATCAGCAGCAGACTGACATGCACCAAAATGGGGCCGATTTTGCCGATCAACCCCTTACGGGCATAGAGGCGATCCCCCTCCTGAAAGACCGCATAGCCCAGTTGTCGCAACTGTTCCGGGATCCCTTGTAGGGTCTGTTGGGGGAAATGGGTGTGAAAGGGCAGGCGCTGAAAAGATTGCGGACGGGTGAAGTAGCTCCAGCGACGGGCCACTTTCAACATCGGCCATTGGCGGGTGAAGGAACAGGCCGTGAGGCTGCTGCCAAACAAGATCAGAATCGCCAAGAACCAAGGGGTGCGATAAACATGATCCAACCCCAAATTCAAAATCACCCGCCAGGTGAGAAAGCCAAACAAAGCCGGATGTTCCGGATAATTGGCTTGATAAAAAGCTACTGTTTCGTCCTGCTCGATCACCGTACCTGTGGCGCTCAAGAGGGCAATTACCAGTAACAGACCAATGGCCAAGCGCAAATCCGCAAGCAACGGCAGCAGTTCATGGCGAAAATACCGCCGCACAGAAGAGACCAGAGCCATGGGCACGTTAACCAAAGCAAAATTGATAGGGGGAGTCCAGTCCACCGTTCTTGCTACGCAAGGTGCGGAGCACTATCTTAGCCCGCAGCGACAGGGATCCCACTTTAAGCCCAAGCCGAGAGCAGGGTAAGGGTGCCAAACCCAATCAAGATCACCCCACTGCCATAGGTTAGCCAGCCGGACCAGCGCCGCATCGATAACAGTTGTTTGAGGGATCCGGTAAACACGCCCGCCAAGACCAGGGGAAAAACCAACCCCAGACCATAAGCCAACAGCAAACCCGCCCCCACCCAGGGTTGGCCTGTGGTGGCAACCCAACTGAGTAAAGCCACCAGAACCGGCGTGCTACAAGGAGAAGCCACCAAGCCAAAGGTCAAACCCAGTAAAACGGCCCGGCTCAGCCCCGGCCAGTGCCCCGGAATGTCAAGGCGGTTAAACCAATCGGGAAAGCGCAGCGGGATCACCTCTAGCAGGTTGAGCCCCATCAGGATGGCAATCACTCCCATCACATAGGGCCAAAAGGATCCCGTTTGTCCGTAAACCCGACCCAGTAAGGCTGCCCCCAAACCCAACAAGGTCAGGGTAAAGGCAACCCCAGCCGCAAACCCTAGGGACTGGATCAAGGCTTGCCAGCGGATCCCGTTGGCGGCTTCGGGGGAATTGGGGGTATAGCCGCCGATATAACCGATGGTGATGGGGAGCATGGACAACATGCAGGGGGAAAGGCTGGTGAGCACTCCGGCCAAGCCCACCACCAGCAAGCTAAAAGGAGAAAGGTGCTGAAGCTGAAATTGAACGAGTTGAGTCGCCCATTGCTCCAGGTGATAGAGCCACAATTGCAAGGTCTCAACCATACGGGATCCGGAACTGTTTCTTTGAGTCTAGACATTCAAGGTGGGGAAAACCAGCTGACAACTCCCTAGGAAGCCACTTGGATCCCGATTTCCATGCGCTCTCGTGTCAGAGCGAGGTTCATTTTCTCCAGCCATTGCAAAAGGTTCTCCAGTTGCTGAGGCGGGGTCATCATTCCCAATCCACGCACCGTCACTTTACCAGATTGATAGACAAAGCGAGGTTGCAAATGGGCGGGAAGGGTTTCCTTGAGGCGATTCCAGGCGGGTTCTTCCATGGGTGTTTCCAGCACAATATGCTCTTTGGCCGGTTTAATGCGCGAAAATCCAAGGGAACGGGCTATCAGTTTTAATTCCATCACCCGCAACAGTTCTTGGGTAGGTTTGGGTATAGGACCAAAACGGTCTTGCCACTCTTGGGTGATCTGAAAGAGCTCAACCCGAGAACTGGCTGTCGCCAATTGTCGGTAGGCCTGCATTTTTTGATCTCCATCAGGTATGTAGCTTTGGGGGATCATTGCCGTAACATTTAGGTCAATTTGGGTATCTTCCACCTGTGGAATCTCTTGGCCACGAATCTCTTTGATCGCATCCTGTAACATCTCCAGGTACAGATCAAAACCCACAGCATTGAGCTGACCCGATTGTTGGGTTCCCAAGAGATTCCCGATACCACGAATTTCCATGTCTCGCATTGCCAATTGGTAACCGGATCCCAGTTGGGTAAATTCTTGAATGGCCTGTAGCCGTTTGCGGGCCTCTTCGCTGAGGATCCCATCTTCTCGGTAGAATAACCAGGCATGGGCTTGGATCCCGGCCCGACCGACTCGACCCCGCAATTGGTACAACTGGGAGAGGCCAAAAGCTTGGGCATTTTCGATCAAAATAGTATTCACCCTCGGGATATCCAGACCGGATTCGACGATGGTGGTACAGACCAAAATATCGGTTTCGCCGTTGTTGAACCCCAACATGGTGGATTCCAGTTCACCTTCTGGCATTTGTCCATGACCGATGGCAATGCGAGCTCCCGGTACCCATTCCCGCAGTTTGGCACTGGTTTCTTCAATGCCTTCGATGCGGTTGACCACATAAAAGACCTGTCCACCCCGATCCAATTCCTGACAAATGGCAGTGCGAATCACCTCAGGGTTGTAGGGGGAAAGATGGGTTTTAATCGGGCGACGGGAGGGAGGGGGTGTTTGAATCAGGCTCATTTCCCGTAGTCCGGAAAGGGCCATGTAGAGAGTGCGAGGGATCGGTGTAGCCGTGAGGGTGAGAACATCCACCTGGGTTTTGAGGGCTTTGATCTTTTCTTTTTGGTTAACGCCAAAACGTTGCTCTTCATCGATGACCAAAAGACCAAGGCTCTTAAAGTGAACATCTTTACCTAGCAACTGATGGGTACCCACAACCACATCCAATTCGCCACTTTTGAGACGGGATAAGATTTCTTTTTTTTCTTCATTGCTGCGGAAGCGATTGAGTAAGCCTACTTGAATGGGATAGGGAGCAAATCGCTCCTTTAGGGTGTGGTAATGTTGCTGGGTGAGGATGGTGGTTGGTGCTAGCAGAGCCACCTGTTTGCCTGCGGTCACAGCTTTGAAAATGGCGCGGATAGCCACTTCCGTTTTCCCAAAACCGACATCGCCACACACCAGTCGGTCCATGGGGCGAGGAGACTCCATATCTTGTTTGACTTCCTGGACAGCACGAATTTGATCAGGAGTGAGGGGATAGGGGAAGGAGTCTTCCATTTCCTGTTGCCAGGGGGAATCAGGAGGAAAGGCAAAACCGGTTTGTTCGGCCCGCTTGGCATAGAGTTCGAGAAGATCAAAGGCAACTTTTTGAATGCTTTTTTTAACTTTCTGCTTGGTTTTTTCCCAGGCGCTCCCGGACATTTTGTTCAGGGTGGGAGGGGCATCGCTACTGGCGCGATAACGGGAAAGAGCTTTCACCTGGTCGGCGGCCACCCTAAGTAGGCCATCACTATATTGAATGACCAGATATTCACGGGTTTCGTTGCTAACCGTCAGGCTTTCTAGCCTGAGAAACTTGCCAATGCCATGGGCTTTGTGAACAACAAAATCGCCGGGTTGTAACAGATTGGGATCCACCTGACGGGAACTGGCTTGGCGGCGCTTGCGCACATAGGTAGGGGTGGCAAGGCTGTGTTGCCCGAAAAACTCGCGGTCGGTGAGTAAGACCAGGCGCAGGGTTGGCAAAATGAACCCCTCTAGCTCGGCCAGACCGGAATACTTAAGGGCGACCGGGGTATGAGATTCTACTTGTCGATCCAGTGCCGGAAAATCTTTCGGGTTGGGCACATATTGGGCAGGGCAATCGTGTTCTTGCAGCAGGGCAACAGCACGGGAGGGTTGGGCCGACACAATCCACACCTGCAACTGTTGCTTGCGGTGTTCCCGGATTGCTTTGGCCAGCGCTCCAAATTGGTGGGGAATGGCTTGTACGGCTCGCCCTTTCAGATCGAACGTTGCTGAGTTAGAGCCGTTGGGGATGGGAGCAGAAAAAGATCGAACCGCCAAGCGGGCAAAGGGGATCCCGTTTTCTGGGCTGAGATCCAAGGGGCGATGGAAGGGAAGAATCGCGGGTTCTGCGGCTTGGGCCAGTTGCCATTGTTCTTGGGCGTGATAGAGCCATTGCTGGCTGTGGGCCTGACATTGTTCCGGTTCGTCAATCAGGATCAGGGTAGAGGGATCCAAATAGCTGAGCAGGTTGGCGGGTTGATCGTAGAGTAAGCCGAGAAAACGGCGCAGCCCTTGAGGTGGATGGGCCGGGTCACTCAACTGGGCTTGTAGGGTTTCAGAAAGATGCTCGGCTTTGGCCTCCAGAGCAGGCTGTAGGATGGAGCCATAGCCGGTGGGGGTGAGCCAAATGGAGGGGATCCCCTCCTGGGAGCGCTGGCTGACGGGGTCAAATTCCCGCAGTTTTTCCAGTTCGTTCCCAAACCACTCCAGGCGGACTGGCCATTCGCAGGCCACCGGAAACACATCGAGGATATCCCCCCGTTGGCTCCACTGCCCCTCATTTTCTACGAGGTTGACCCGTTCGTAGCCGAGGCGGGCTAGGTGTTGTCCCAGTTGTTTGGGGGAGAGTTCCATCCCCACTTCCAACCGGAGACAGAAGGCCCGAAAAACCTCGGGAGGGGGAAGATGGGGTTGCAAAGCCCGCTCGGTTGCTACGCAAGCAACGCCTTTTTTGCCCTGAAGGCAATCCGCCAACACTTGAAACTGTCCCCATACCAGCTCCGGTTCTGGGTCAAAGGGTTCGTAGGGGGAAGCCTCGGAGGTGGGGTAAAACTGTACCGTGTCCCAACCCATGCCCTCCAGTTGGGCTGTCCAGCGACTGGCTTCTTCTAGGGTGGCGGTGATCACCAACAGGGATCCCTGCTCCCGTTGAGCCACAGCTGAAGCAATCAACCCCTTGGGGATTCGCCCCAACCCCTGCACTTCTGCCCACTGCCGGGATCCCAATTGTGCCGAGAGATCTTGAATCAGGCTGGATTGAGCCAGAAAGCGTACCAATGGGATAAAAGACATCACCACCCCCCAATGCAAAAGCAGATCCCCAACAAGCAGGGATCCCAATTTTGGCAGGCAGAGCCTTGGATCAGCAGCAGTTAGCTAGGGATACTTTCGTTGAGAGGCTCCAGTTCGGCTCCAGAGGGCATTCTCTCCCAGAACTGGGCCAAATGCTGTAGGCCAATAAAGCCCAACTGCCATAGGATCAAAGCCAGAGGGCCGCGCTGTTGCCGCTGGATTTTCAGGGCCAGAGCCAACTGTTTGGGTTGGAGGATATGTTGCTGCTCAACGAACTGGCAGAACTGCCGATCCGATTGACTGAGTGCTAACAAATCAGGCGCGGTCGTTTCCATGGATCTGGCTTCACAAAAGAAGCGGAGCTTGCATAAGTTCTCTTCAGAGTAAGCGCTAGCTTAGGGTACCCCCAAGGCGAGTCAGGGCACAGACCACTGCGGTTTGTAGCATATCCTACCGGAGCTTGAGGTTCATCCCCAAGGGTCGTCCCCAAAGGGATTGTCTGACCAGTAGCCCCCTTGCTGTTGTGGGGGGGGCTGCTGTGGCGGTGGGGGGGGCATGTATGCGGGGGTGGGAGGAGGCGAAGCGGGTATGGGGGTCGGCTTCTCCATGTCTTCCACGCGAGGCAGATCAGCGGGTTTGGGTTCGACACCGAGGCTCCTCAGTTTCGCTTGGGCTTCTTCCACTTGGGCATTGAGTTCCTCTAGGTAGGCGCGGTAGTGGTTGGCGGCTTCCAGGTACTGTTTGGCTTTTCTTTCGTTGTCGAGAACAACTTCTTCCAGCTCTTTGGTGCGAACAGTATAGTCGGCTTCTTGGTTGGTTAAATTTTCGATGGCTTGGTTAAGTACAGCCCGACGGCGCTCCAACTGGGCGACAATTTCCGTCAACTGTCGTTCCCGCTCACTGAGGCTGCGCTCCCGGTTTTGGGTTTGCTCCAGTTGAAAGCTGGCTTGGCTGAGTTGCTCACGTAAGTACATGACCTGGGGTTCAGTCTCGTTGCGCTCCTGTTGCAACTCAAAGACCCGCGCCTCCAGATTGTCTTTTTCTTGTTGTAGGACTTCGCGCTCATTCAGCAAGCGAGTGTAAAGCTGATTGATAAAATCCACCTCCATCACCACCTGACTGAGCTGGGTGGCATATTCCCCTACTAAAGCCAAATCCCGAGCCAGGCTTTGGGTTTCGCTGGTGGCTTGCTCGGCAAAAAATTGCGGGAGTTGGGTGGTTTCTCTGAGGCGTTGGGTAAACTGTCTAAAACGGAAAGAGAAGTTGTTCGCCATTGCCGGTGCGGTAGCCTCGAAGGTCGGGATGATGCCGATAGCCAGACGTCAGGATGAATGGTCTGTATTTCATTCACCTTAGCATCGCCGAGGGGCTTTTTTGGGGTAGATTTTGGCTTGAAGAGTAGGTCTTAAGCCGGATCTGCAGGGGTTTCGGAAGTTGTTTCAGGGGCATCTGTAGCGGGAGCTGCCGATCCGGGGCGGGGGGGACTCGAATCGGTGGGTAGGGTAGAAGCAGGATCACTGGTCTCAGCCAAAGCAACTGTGGGTTCTGGACTGGACCAAGCAAGCCACCCAAGCAACCGCTGCAAAAGTTGAGTGCGCTGGCTGCCGACTACAGAAAACTGGCTTTCGATCTGGTCGGTGGGAATCGGCTCAATTTGGGCTAACTCTGGCTCACTCAAGAGGAGTACTCGTGCTACTGCCACGGGGATCTGCAAAAACAAGTTGGCCCCCCAAAAACCAAAGGCAGCAATGGCCAAACCGGCGATGCGGGTGCCTGTGCCAGGGGTGAGTGCCGCAAACAGTGGGGCAAAGTCATAAAGGCGCTCACAGACTTCCAGCATCAGGATCGCGGTCAAAACCGTGAGAATTTTCTGCTCGGGTCTGAGAAAAGCAGCCAGGATCCGGCGCTGTTCAGGGGTGAGGTCTTTGGGGGCAATAGACACCACCAGCAGGCTAAAGATATTGAAGGGTTTGCGCCACTGCATGACAAATGTCGGCACAATGCCCACTACCGCTACCCAAGCCTGCTCCACCCCCACCGGAAAAAGGGGATCCCCTGTGGCCAAACCGATGAGGGTCAATCCGATCCAGAGGGGAAAGACGAGGATCCCGGCAGCATGGATCCAGAGGAAAGGCTCCTGCCAGTGTTTGCGCATGGTTCAGTCGTTCCGGCGAGTGGTGGGTAGCTGAATGGGAAAAGCCTGGGTGATCTAGGGGCGGCTCATGGATTTATCAACCACTTCCAGTTCTGTTAAACGAAAACTGACCAATTTATCCCAGTTGCCCCCTTCAAACAGAACAGCAGCTCGGTCATCGGTGATGCGCTGCACCTGGCCTTCGAAGAGATAGTAGGTGTCGGCGGGGTTGGTGACGCGCACGGCAGCTCCGGGGTAGATGAGGGGGTCTTCCATCAAGGAGGGGTTTGGGGTCGTTGTGTTCATGGCGGCTTTCCATTTCTTCAGTAGCCCTGCCCTATCATTATGGGGGAAAGCCCATCCCAACATTCCAACATCCCAACAGGTAAAGTACCCGTGTGATGGCTACTGATACCGATTCTTCTTCTTCCGCTCTGCGAACCTGGCATGTACTGGTGATCGATGATGACCAAGGGCGGCGGGCCGTGGCGCTGAATGCGGCAACCTATTCGATTGGCCGGGATCCCAATAGTGCGATTGTGGTTCATTCGTCGGCCATTTCCCGGCAACATGCGCTGCTGCTGCGGCTTCCGCAAAAGACGGGTCAGTACGCCTATCGGCTGCTGGATGGGAATATCGAGGGCAAGCGCAGTACCAACGGCATCTCGGTGAATGGGAAGAAGTGTTTTTCCTGGGATCTCAAGGATGGGGATCAGATCCTGCTGGGGGATCAGGTGCCGATTCAGTATTGCATTCGCCAGTTGTCGGAAGAAGATTTTCAGCAATACTTGCAATCGGCCAGCTTTCGCAGTGTAAAGGCGGAGGTGGTGGATCGGCGCTCGACCACGATGCAAAAGTTTGATCCACCTGTGACTCAGGTGATTTTGCCGAAGGAGGAGACGACAGAGAATATCAAAGAAGCTATGCCCCGCCGCCGCAACGCCCTTTGGCTGTTGATTCAGACCGTGTGGCGGCGTTTGCGACAGGACAAGCGGTAATTCTTTCCTTCTCTTTACAGCACACTTATCCCTCGGGAATGCCCACCTGATCCACTTCCGCCATATCAGCAGGGATCCCGTCGGAGTTGGCTCGGCTGTTTTCTCGGTCTTGTTCGGCCACGTCTGCTTGGAGATCCCGTAGGGAGGGTATTTCTTCTTCCTTTGACTCAGCTTCGGCTCTCACCAATACCCCACGTAGCCAGAGGGGGGCAACAAACGTAGTGGCGATAACCATCACAATAATGCTGACATCGAGGGCATCGGAGAGAACACCGCTAGCAGCCCCAACACCGGCGAAGACCAAACCGACTTCACCGCGCGGGATCATGCCTACCCCAATCGCATATCGGTTGATGCCCGGTTTGCCAAACGCTCCCAAACCGGCGGCTAACTTGCCGAGGATGGCCACCCCAATCAAAAAGAGGGCAATCACCAAACCTTCTCGGTTGGCGGGAATGGCGGGGTTAAGAACGGCGAGATTGGTTTTGGCCCCGACACAGACAAAAAAGATGGGTACCAACAGATCGGAGATGGGTTTAATTTGTTCTTCTAGCTCCTGTCGTTTATCGGTTTCTGCCAGGATTAAGCCTGCAGCAAAGGCTCCCAAAATGGCCTCTAGGTGAATGATTTGACCAACATACGCCAATACAAACGCAAGGACAAGGGCCGGTAGAAGGGGATTGCCTCGGGTTTTGAGGCTGTTGAGGAGAGCAACAAAATAAGAGCTGAGCAGACGCCCCAAGACAATAGAACCGACCAAGAAAACGATGGCACTGACAATAATGATGCCGATATCGGTGAGGTTAACTTCTCCGTTTTTGGCCAATCCGGCAACCACTGCCAAGATGATGATGCCGAGAACGTCATCCAAGACGGCGGCACCGATGATCACTTGTCCTTCTGGGGAAGTGAGTTTCTGTAATTCGGCCAAGACACGGGCGGTGATGCCGATGCTGGTTGCGGTCAGGGCAGCTCCGGCGAAGACGGCGGGAATGACGGGCACCTGAAAGAAGTAGAGCAAGCCGAGAGTACCAGCGAGAAAGGGGACAGCGACACCAATGACGGCTACGGCTGCCGCTTGCGGGCCGACTCGCAACAGTTCGCTGAGATCCGATTCCAGGCCGATTTCGAACAAAAGAATGATCACTCCAATTTCGGAGAGGATATCGATGATCTCGCTTTGGGCGGAGAACACCTCGGTCAGGGATCCCTCGCTGAGACCAGCGGTGGCCTGCAAAAATTGCATCAGCGTGGAGGAATGGGCCAGGGTTTGCAGTTCTTCCCCGGTTACCTGTCCTTCGCGGAACACCAGCAGCCCCAGCACGGAAGCACCCACCATGACGCCACCGAGCAGCTCGCCAAGCACGGGGGGAAAGCTAAGACGAACGGCAATTTCTCCAGCAATACGGCTGGCTAGGTAGATCACCACCAAAGCCATCAGCACCGCAACCAGGATTAGGGGAGAAAGATTGGCTGCTACTTCTGCTTCGGCGGGGCCGGCGGTTTCTACGGCGAGCAACAGCGGGTTCATGCAATTGAACAGCAAGATCTCAACCTCAGATGGGACAGCCTTGTGTCTTCTGCTGGCGCAAACAAGATGGGGATGAGGACGGGATCCCTTGTCCCCTGCCAGAAGACTGTTACAAAAGCTAACCTTCATTGGGATCCGCTTGCAACGCCCAGATCAGTACTTTTAACGGGACAAAATCCAATTTTGGGTTGAGAGGTCGGTTACTCCTGGCCGAGAGCTGGTCCTGTTTCGGCTTCTTGCCGGTGGATTCACCGTTGAAGAGTTGAAGAGCAGGATCCCTCTGGGGGCGGTCGGCTGGCCCGATTGCGGATTGAGCGGGGAGCTATAAATGGTTTGAATTATCTTTATTTGATTTGAATTATCTTTATTTGAATATCTGTTTTGCAGGATCAGAGGGGCTATCGGACGGAGTCGATGTCTATGATTCAGGCATGAAACAGGTGATCAAGTTTGAGATCTCGCGGGAACTGGGTGGACGCTTTCTGAAGTTGTCCGCCTACACCATTCTCTCCAACCTGATGGTGCCGCTGGCGGGGGTGCTGGATGTGGCCTTTTTGGGGCATTTACCAGAAATCCGTCATTTGGCAGGGGTGGCGCTGGCAACGGTGATCTTCAACTTTATCTACTGGTCGTTTGGTTTTTTGCGCATGTCCACGACGGGTTTGGTGGCTCAGGCTGCCGGACGAGGGGATGGGGAGGAGGTGTGGCGGGTGGGCCTACGGGCGCTGGGGTTGGGTATGGGGATTGGGTTAATCCTGTTGCTGTTGCATCCGCTTTTGCGGGAGGTGGGGTTTGCCCTATTGAGCGGTACGGATGAGGTGAAGGCAGCGGGGCGAGATTATTTCAATGCTCGGATTTGGGGGGCTCCTGCCTATTTGCTGAGTTTAGGGATCCTGGGTTGGTTCCTGGGACGGGAGCAGGGGCGGGTGGTGTTGATCCTTTCGCTGGTGGGGAATCTAAGCAATGGGGTGCTGAATTATATCGGGGTGGTAGTGTTGGGGTGGGGCAGTTGGGGGGCCGGGCTGGCAACAGCGGGCAGTGAGTATTTGACGGTGTTGACGGGGCTGGGGTACTGGGTGGCTCAAGAGGGGATCCCTGGGAAGCGGCTGTGGGGATCCCTGTGGAACACGAAAGCTCTAGGGGCGTTATTTGCTTTGAATGGGGATATTGCGGTGCGGACTTTTGCGTTGGTGCTCAGTTTTGCGCTGTTTACCCATTTCAGTTCTGGGATGGGGGTGGAGATCCTAGCCGCGAACACGGTGCTGCTACAGGTGCTGACGTTGGCGGCCTATGTTGTGGATGGATTTGCTTTTGCGACGGAGAGTTTGGCGGGTTTTTATCACGGGCGGAAACAGAACGGGGATGTGGCAGGGGCGGTGGGACAATTGGGGGCGGTGCTGGGGTTGGCGGGTGGGTTGAGCTTGGTATCAGGTTTGGGGATTGCTGGGGTTTTCACAGGGTTTTCGGGGAGTCTGTTCGGGCTGATCACCAGCCAAGGGTTGGTCTTGGAGCAGATCGAGCGGTACACGGGGTGGTTGATGCCCGTATTGGGTTTGGGATCCCTGGCGTTTGTGTTGGATGGGTATTTTTTGGGTCTGACGGAAGGGGGAACTTTGCGCTGGGCTAGCCTGTTTTCGACAACGGTGGGCTTTTTACCCGTTGGTTTATGGGCTTGGGTGAGCCGGGATCCGCAGCGACTCTGGTTGGCCATGGTCTGCTTTATGCTGGCACGGGTGATTGGTTTGGGATCCCAGGTGCCGCGTACTTTGTCTTTAGTTGTATGCAAAACTGGCCATGATGTTTCTTCTCCACACCTTGATGCGCAACCTGAAAAAGCTGAGTGACCATGGCTTGCCGATCCTTGTGGTGGGGATCCTGCTGGTGTTGGTGTGGGATCCCGTGGCAATTTGGGTGAATAGCCCGGCAGCGGAGCGCCTGTTGGAACGGGGGACGGCGGATTGTCAGACGGTGATTGAATGTGCAAGGCAGTTACGCAACCCGATCGTGCCTTCTTTGGGGCAGTTGGGTCGGGGGTTGGCGAATATGGCGTTGCCTCTGGGATCTACCAGTACGGTCGGGTATAACGCCTTGATCACGGCGGCAGAAACCTTGGTCGGGCTGGGGTTGGCGCTGGTGGTGGGGTTTGTCTCGGCGGTGGCGCTGGTGTTTTCGCGGGCCTTTGAACGGATGATGTTGCCCTGGATTGTGGCGTCCCAGAATGTACCGATTGTGGCCTTGGCGCCGGTACTGGCGGTGTTACTGGGGCAATACGGGGTACAGGGATGGTTACCGAAGGCAATTGTAGCGGCTTATATTGCTTTTTTCCCGTTGTCGGTTGGCATTGCCAAAGGGTTGAGTAGTGTGCCGCCTTTGCAGTTGGATTTGATGCGCACTTACCATGCCCACCCGTTACAAGTATTTTATTTGTTAAGGATCCCGGCGGCTTTGCCGATGTTGTTTACCAGTTTGAAAATTTCAGCGGCGATGGCTTTGGTGGGGGCGATTGTGGCAGAGATTTCGATTGTCAGTTTCTCTGGGTTGGGGCCGATGTTACTCAGCCGCTCCTACTACAGTGACATGGTGGGGTTGTGGGTGATTATGTTAGTGGCGGCAGCTTTAGGGATCCTCTTGGTACAGGGGATTGGGCTGCTGGAAAAAGGCTTGATGGGTTGGCAGAATCGCCCCTAGTAGGATGCTTTGTACCGCTGTCGTGATTAGAAAGAGATGGCTCATTTTCCCCTCTTTGAGTTAGAGCAGTATGGGATCCAAATCGGTCAGAAAACACTTCTGAGGAATGTTACTTGTCCTATTCCTGAAAAAGCTGTGACAGCCATTTTGGGGCCGGAGCGAAGCGGGAAGACCTTACTTTTACGCGCTCTCAAAGGCTTCACAGCTCTTTTGGCAACTCAACCCAGTTGCTCAATTCAGACGATGGGAAGCCTACGGTTTCGGGGGCAATGCCTGCAGGCCGAGTGGCAGGAGACAGGCTATCAATCTAGGGCCCTGGTGGTTCCGCAGGTGTTTCCGGGATCCATTTTTGCCAATGTGGCCTATGGCTTGAGGCTAGCGGGGCATCCCGACTCTGATTTTGAAAATTGGGTGGCCGAATGCCTAATCCAGGTGGGTTTGGACGATTTGATTCCGAATTGGCGAGACTCTCCTGAGGGATTATCTCCAGGGCAAAAACAGCAACTGGCTTTGGCGCGGGCACTGGCGGTTAAACCGGAGGTGCTGCTACTGGATGAACCTTGGATGGGGTTGGATGCAGTGGCCCAAGCCCATCTGAATCACCTGCTGCGCAGTCTCTGTTCTCGATGCGCGGTGGTTGTGGCCAGTCGGGGATATCGAGCGGCACTGAGGATTGCCGATTGGCTGCTGCTGCTCGAGCGGCAGGAGAGTGGAGAAGGGGGATATTTTGTGGCGGCGGGATCCCCGCAGGAGCTGATGCTGGCTCCACCGAGTCGGGCTGTGCAGGAGTATTTGGCCTACTACCTGAGGACTTGAGGATTTTCAGGGATCCCTGGGCTGTCCCAGCCGTTATGAGTGGGTTGATAGTCCAGATAATTGATACTTATCTGGAGTATCGAGGTGTTTTCTTATCAGATTCCGCCCCTCGCCACCCCAAAATCTCCCCAGAACCAGCCTCAACCCCAGGGATCCACCCGTCTTGTGACAGACAATGAACAGGAATGCCCTCGCACCCATTGCTCTGAGGTCAGAGCCGAGATCAGATGAGCTACTACATCGCCCCCGCCTTTCTCAAAACCGTCGCCCTCCACCTGACCAAAAATCATCTCGACCTCCCCAATCTGCGCGTTCCCCTCATCCTCGGAATTCATGGCCGCAAAGGAGAAGGCAAAACCTTTCAGTGTGATTTGATCTTTGAGCGCATGAAGGTTCATGCCATCCTTATTTCTGGCGGAGAGTTAGAAAGCCCCGATGCCGGGGATCCCGCCCGTATGATCCGCCTCCGGTATCGGGAAGCTGGCGAGCATATCCGCAAATTCGGCCAAATGGCCGTGTTAATGATCAACGACTTGGATGCCGGAGCCGGTCGTCTAAACGCCATGACCCAGTACACCGTCAATACACAACTGGTCAGCGCCACCCTGATGAACATCGCTGATAACCCCACCAATGTGCAGCTCCCCGGCAGTTATGATCCCAAACCCCTCCCCAGAGTGCCGATCATCGTCACGGGCAACGACTTCTCCACCCTGTATGCCCCCCTCATCCGCGATGGCCGCATGAGCAAGTTTTACTGGGATCCCAGTCGTGAGGATCGCCTCCACATTGTGCAAGGCATGTTCCAATCCGAAGGAATCCCCTTCTCAGACATCGAGCGATTGGTGGATACCTTTTCAGATCAAGCCATCGACTTTTTCGGGGCCTTGCGCTCACAGATCTACGATCAACAGGTGTGGCATTTCATCCAACAAGTGGGCCTAGAAAGAGTTTCCTTCCGTCTCCTCAAAAGCAAAGAAGGCACTCCCAGCTTCCCACCCCCCCAATTTTCTCTGGAACAGTTGCTGGAATGGGGCCACCAGCTCAAAACCCAACAACAACAGGTGGAAACCCGCCGCCTCTCCGAAGAATATCTCGGCCTCAAACCGTCGCCAACTCGAGAACATTCTCCAAAGCCAAGTTCACATCAGGTCACCCCCTCCAACCAGTCTGTGGCCCATCCTGGCCTGCAGTTGCCCTCAAATGTAGAAACCCAAATTCGGCAGATATTGGCACAAGGCTATGAAATCCAGGTCGAACACGTGGACAAACGCCGTTATCGAGTCAATTCCTGGCAAGGTTGTGGAGCCACACACCTAAGAGAACTAGCCCAAGCTTGCGCCGCAGTTGAGCAGTGCTTGAGCCATTTTCCCGGAGAATATGTCCGCCTAGTGGGAGTGGATCCCGTCAAGAAACAACGCATGGTAGAGACCATCATTCAGCGTCCCTAAAGCGGATTCTCCCCCTGCTTCACAACTTCTTCAGGACATTCAATCCATACTGATTCCAGAACGAGGTGATGGGATCCTCTCGAGACCTGAATTTGTTTTTGGCTTGCCTCATGAAACTTAACAGTAACCACATCAAAGGCAAAAGCAGGGGTGACCTTAACCACCAATCCTGCTCCAAAAGTGGCATGTTTCACCCGCGCCCCACGATAAAGATTGCCAAATAGTTCTGTAGGCATATTTGAAGATTCAGCCGTAGTGGCCATAGGGGTTCTCCTAAATTAAATCTAAGCTTATGACTGAGCTGATTTCAGCAAGTAGCCCCAATAATCTTAAGTTGGTCTTCCCATAATAGAGCGTCGCCAGAGGTGGGAAAACCCGTCAACAAATCAAACCACTTGCGATTCACAGGACTCACCCGCATTGTAGCGTGGGGATCAGATGGCAGAATGAGAGAATCCCTCGTTTGTCTTAAGGATTTAGCCGCTGCTCATGCTATTGCTCCGTATTTTCCTGGTTTTTCTGCTGGTCGTCTATATGAGTCTGTCTGCAGCCCCCGCTAGCGCCCTCCTCAATGATGATCGTTATGACGGCAATATCTTTGCTCTATATGGATCTAATGGCGGCATGATCCCTCCCCGCGTTACCCTCAAACAAGCCAAAGAACAAGGGATCCCGGCCTTACTTGTGTACTACATCGACGACAGCAGTGACTGCAAAAAATACGCCGCTACCGTTGCCAACCTACAAGTTCGCTATGGCTTAGGTGTCTATTTCATCCCCTATTCGGTCGATTCCCTCTCGCCGGAGGATGAGCGTGGCCAGTACTACACCGGCCAAGTCCCCCAGACCCTCCTCTTCGACCCGGAAGGAAATATTGCCTACCAATCCGTCGGTAATCGCCCCATCACCGAAGTGGAAAACGCCATTCGCGCCCTGTTTAAGTTGGATCCCGTTCCTCCAGGCGTGATCAAAGCCAAACCCTTCAATGAAATCCAAACCGGATTTGCCGGATCCCGTTTCCCTGCAGCCCCAACCCCAGCTCCAGCAGAGGCCGAACCGTGACAGCCCTTCCCCAGCCAGACCCTCCGGATCCCCTCACCCAACTGGAACACCAACTCAGCACCCTCCAGGCCCGCCTTGCGGATCTCAGAGAAATGGAGCGTATCACCCAACTCCCCCCCGATCAATGGGCCGAAATTCAAGCAGAAGCCGGCCAACTGGAACAGCGCCTTCAAGCCTATCTACTAGAAGTGTTCAACCCCATCCCTGCCACCTTCTGGCAAGTGGTACGCTTTGGTGGCCTTGGCCTTCTGCTCGGTGTTGCCCTACAACGGTGGCTTCTCACCTAAGCCCAAGCCACCTGCCACCTGACCCAATCCAGCCCTTAAGATAAAAAGGCTCTTAGACGCCACCCCCCCTCTACCATGCGACGACCCAACCGGTTGCCCCTCGACTTTGAGATCTCCCGCTTCTTACCTCTGATTGGCTTGCTTTTGGCAGCACTGATTTTCTTGCCCCGTTGCTTGCTAGTGGTTCAGCCCGGTTATGAAGCCGTCATTTTCAACCGTCTGACTGGCGTCGAAATGAGCCCCCGCCGGGAAGGGATCCATCTGCTGATCCCGGTGCTGCAATTCCCCACCCTCTACGACGTCCGCACCCAAACCTACAACATGACCAGCCAAAGTGAGGAACGCAGCGTCAAAGCGGATGATTCTTTGACAGCTCTCACCGCCGATGGTCAACGGGTGGATCTGGATGTGTCTGTGCGCTATCGCTTGGATCCGGCACGAGTTCCCGAGATCCATCAAAATGTTGGCCCCAATTACCTGAATAAAATTATTCGTCCCGCCTCTCAGGCCGTAGTCCGCAACGTGATTGCCCGCTACTCCGCCATTGGTGTTTACTCCGAGCAACGGGCTGAGATTCAAGAACAAATTGCGGCAGAATTGACCAACCTCATGCAGGCAGAAGGGCTTGTGTTACAAAGCTTGTTGCTGCGGAATGTTGAGTTTTCTAAGGAGTTTCAGTCGGCTATCGAAGCCAAGCAAATTGCCGAACAGGAAAAGCAACGGGAAGTGTTCCGAGTAGAACAAGCTGAACTGATCAAACAAAGAATGATCGTCAAAGCCAGTGGTGAAGCCCAAGCCATTACCTTGAAAGGAGAAGCGCTCCGTAACAATCCAAACGTGATTCAGTTGGAGTATGTCCGCAACCTGCCCGATGACATCAAAACCATCGTCAGCGAGCAAAACGTCATTCTCAACTTTGGAGATTTTCTGAGCAAATCTGAATAAATAAGATCATTGAAAAATAATGTGGGATCCCGGTCATCAACCCCACACTCACAGCACCCTAAGTCGATTCCTTCGGTGCTTCTACACTTGGCTCAGACAACTGAGACTCAGCAGCATGGGATCGATTGTGTCGAATCGCTTGCACAATAGCCACTGTGAACAAGTGGACAAGCAGCCCAACCGGCCCCGCAAACAAGCACAACAGCAGCGAATGGCTTGTCCAAACCTGCTTGTCCCGTCCTTCCAGATAGATCCAACGACCGACAAACAAATCCATCACAATGTAGTGAACCCAACCAGCAGCCATCACCTGCGGTCGGGCAAACAGTTGAGTTAAATCCGACAGAGAAAGCTGCGGATCCGAAAAGCTCTGCAAACTCGCCCCATCAAACCCCGTCACCAGCAGGTACAAGTACACCGCCGCCAACACTGCAATCGGCAACAACGACTCCATCACCTGACGGGTTACCTTCCAACCCGGCAGCAGGATCATCAAAACCCAAAACGGCAACGCAAACCAGTTGGCCCCGTTAAAGATCATCTCCAGCATGTTCGGCAACCCACAACGCTACCTGTTCATTATCGGCCCCCGCACCTGTTCGGATCCCTAAGCTGCACCGGATAATAAAAATAAAAAAATAAATAATAAACCTCCTCTCCCAGAGTTTGTCATGCAGACTCCTCAACCTCCCGCACAAGATCCCGCAAAGGTTCCAGATGTGGGCGGATCAGGATATCCCGAACCCTTTCGCTCCCGTATGGGAGATCGCCTCAAAAAACGCCTGGGAGAAGCCTGTGGCCTGACTCAATTCGGGGTCAACCTGGTTACCCTAGGGCCAGGCGGTCAATCTGCGTTACGCCATTGGCACACCCTTGAAGACGAATTTGTCTATATCCTCTCGGGTGAGGTAACACTCGTCACTGATCGGGGTCAACAAATCTTGAAAGCAGGCATGTGTGCCGGTTACCCTGCCGGGCAGCGAGATGCCCATCACTTCATCAACCATTCCGATCAGCCTGCCCAATATCTGGAAATCGGTAGCCGCATCCCTGGAGACGTTGCATTTTACCCTGATGATGATTTGCTGTGGATAGAAACGGAAACCGGCACAGTCGGAGCCCACAAGAATGGCGAGTTTTACCTCGATGGGTAAAAGAGGAACAGCTCCTTCAAATCCTGCAAGGTAGGCTCGCCCATCAGTGGGTAACCCAGACCTATTGCACTCATTAGGGCAAAAGGGATCCCTTGACCCGTGCTGGGTATGCTGGATCTGCCCCTTCCAGTCCTTATCAAATCAATCATGTGCAGATTCACAAGTCGTCGCAGCGCTTCTCAAATCGCTCATGGGTTTTGCATTGGGATCCTGTTGTTGATCCTGCTAGGGATCCCGGCTTGGCCTCAATCGAACATCATCAACAGAGAAAGCGACTCCGCATCGATTGTGCTGGACGGGCAGGTGTTGTTTCAAGTACGGGCTTCCGGCCAATTCAATGCCCAGGAACGCGCCAACTTCATTAACCTTTTCTTAGCAGACGCCATCACCACTCCAGAACCTGTACAAGTTCAAATTGAGGAGCGGAATAACTTACCCACCCTACTCTTGGATGGACGATATCTACTGACAGTCACCGACCAAGATGTCGAGGAGAATCAGTCTCCCCAAGCACAAGCGGAAGCATGGGCAGCTCTCCTAGAAACAGCACTAGCAGAAGCCCAAGCCCAACGCAGTGTCGAGTACCTACAAACCGCTGGGATTCAAGCTGGGATTGCCGTCGGTGCTGCCTTGGTTTTGCATAGTGTCTTGGGCTGGTTACGTCGCCGTTGGGGGAGAGGATCCAATTCTCCACAACCCCTGTTAACCCTAGTCATTCTGTTCAGTCAGTTGAGTTTATGGCTGGTGACAGGAGCCTACATCATCCGCCTCTTCCCCCGCACACGTCATTGGTTTTACCAAGTTAGCATTGCCTTAAATTGGAGCGTAGACCCAGATCCAACTCCTCGTTTACCAATCTTTCTGGGCTTAGTGACATTGTCACTCCTGATTGGCTATAGCACACCATCCATCCTCATCGCTCTATTTCATCGTTTCAGCTCTGCCAAAGTCTTTGTCATTTTGGAAAAAGTTCTCACTCCTTTACGAGGAGCTCAACAGATAGCAGGAACAGTCTTACTTTTACATGCCTCTCTCAATATTTTAAGGCCTTACTCCACACTGTTTGCTTTGTTGCGCCCTTGGCTCGACCTAGCTCTCGTCGTCAGCTTGGCCTGGCTTTTATCTAGAGGGTTTCGACAAGTGGTACGGCTCTACGGCATAGATCTCATTCGTAAGCTGGGATTGGAAATTGATGAATTTGTGTTAGTGATTGAGACCATTATCAATGCAGTAATCATTGTATTCTCTATATTTGTCTTTGCTCAAACCCAACAATTTAACTTGATTGGGTTGCTCACCAGCCTGGGAATTGGTGGATTGGCAGTAGCTTTTGCCGCTCAAAAAATTATCGAACAAATCCTTAGTACCATTGTTTTATACTTAGATCGTCCCTTTGTCCCTGGAGATTATATCCGCATGGCAAATGGACAAATCGGTCGTATCGAGTCCATCGGTCTACGCTCCACCAAAATTCGTACTGCCGCCAAAAGCACTCTGATGATCGTTCCCAACTCCAATTTGGTCAATGCTGAGATTGAAAACCTGACCATGGCCAAAAAGGTGATGGTATTGCTGTACCTGGATTTTCTCAAGCCCCTTGAGGATCAAGATGCAGCTTTGGTAAAGCAAGTGATTTCGGAAGAAACCAATTCTTTATTTGGTATTGACCCAGGCAGTACCAACATCTCTTTACTCCGTAATGCAGAAGAACGCATCACTAGGGCCAGAATCACCTTCTTTATTCTTGGCTCTAGCGAAAACTCCATTCAGTTACGCAAGAGGCTCTTGGAGTTGGCCAACGAAAAGATTTCCAAAAAACTCATGAAATTTGGCATCCAGTTTTTCCTTCAGGATCCAACTATCTATGTGGAATCTCCGGTTACTATTTAGCATATTCACATTAAATTCAGGAAGCCTCTATTGATATAAAATCCTAGGAGATTCAATCGTATCCGATGAAAAAATTCTCTAACTTCGAGTCCTGTCTAGAAATACAACGTGCCAATAGGAAAGTTATCCGAGGGGCATATGTTGCGGAATGAAATCCGTATAAACCTCACCCTTTAAAAAAGCCTCGTGACGCAGAATTTGCTGGTGGAAAGGGATCGTAGTCGGTACCCCAGTGATGGCACATTCACCCAAAGCCCGTTGCATACGCCGGATGGCCGCTGCTCGGTTGGGCCCCCAGGCGATTAATTTACCCAACAGGGAATCGTAATAGGGCGGGATCCGATAGTCGGTGTAGATGTGGGAGTCCATCCGTACCCCTGGCCCCCCCGGTGGCAGGTAAGCGCTGATCGTGCCCGATTGCGGGCGAAACTGCTGCTTTGGATCCTCAGCATTGATACGACATTCGATGGCGTGCCCCCGCAGTTGCACATCCTTCTGACGAAAGGAAAGAGCCTGCCCCTGGGCAATACGAATTTGCTCAGCAATCAGATCTAGCCCAGTCACCATTTCCGTGACGGGATGCTCCACCTGAATGCGGGTATTCATCTCGATAAAATAAAACTGGCCGTGTTTATCCAGCAAAAACTCCACCGTCCCCGCCCCCACGTAGTTCACCACCTTAGCTGCTTTCACCGCAGCAGCTCCCATACGAGCGCGGAGAGTTGTCGTCAGGGCTGGGCTGGGGGCCTCTTCCAAGAGCTTTTGATGTCGCCGTTGAATGGAGCAATCCCGCTCGTAGAGATGCACCACATTCCCGTGGGTATCCGCCAGTACCTGAAACTCCACATGGCGGGGCCGCTCAATAAACTTCTCCAGATAGATCCCGCCATCTCCAAAAGCTGCCTGGGCTTCCCCCTGAGCGGTGCGCATCATCTTGAGCAACTCCTGGGCATCTTTGGCCACCCGCATGCCGCGCCCGCCTCCCCCTGCTGTCGCCTTGATGATCACGGGATAGCCAATTTTCTCCGCCAACTTTAACGCCTCATCATCAGAGCTAATTAATCCTCGACTACCGGGCACTGTAGGTACCCCCACCGATTGCATGGTTTCCCGGGCTGTGGCTTTGTCTGCCATCTTGCGCATGGACTCGGGAGAGGGGCCGATAAAAATCAGATGGTGATCCGCACACATTTCGGCAAACTTGGCATTTTCCGCCAGAAACCCATAGCCGGGATGAATGGCTGTTGCCCCACGGGTAAGGGCTGCTGAAATAATGTTGGGGATATTCAGGTAACTTTTGGCTACCGGGGCATCTCCGACACAGACAGCTTCGTCTGCCAGTTGCACGTGCAGAGAGTTTTCATCGGCGGTGGAATAAACAGCGACCGTCGGGATCCCCATTTCCTGACAGGTGCGGATGATGCGTAGGGCGATCTCACCTCGGTTGGCGATCAGGATCTTGGTGATGGGCGGCATGAGGGGCGTTCAAGCGAAAGTGGAAACCTTAGCCGCCAGAGTCCAGCGGCCCCTGCTAAACACAGAACTTGCGAAAATTGATCCTACCACGGCTTATAGGGCCTGCTGGCAAGGATGCCAGAGCATCTATAGACCCACAATCTGGGTGTTTTCGAAGGTCGAGAGAATCGCATCCAGCTCCTTAGTTTGCAACGAATAGGTGGCAGTCGCATCATTGCCAAATTGAATTTCATCCCCATCTTCCAAATCCTGGAACTCCACCCGCTGCCCCCGGACGTACAAGCCATTGGTACTGGGAGTGCCGTGAATGTCTCCATCGATGATCTGGTAGGTGAACCCATCCGGCGAGGAAGGAGATTCCGTTTTTACCAAAATAGCGTGATGGCGGGAAGCATATTGCGAATCAATGCGAATGCTATTACCCGGATCCCGGCCCAGCGAATACAGCTCAGCCGTTAACCAGTAGGCCTTAGGCCCGTTGCGATCCTTGACGATCAGCACATGATTGAGGGTGGGTCGGGGAGGAGGCTTGGTCATGAGGTACACCCGCTTGCACACCACGGAAGCAGGATTGCCAAAACGATAACATGGGATCCTGTAGCAACTTTAGCTCCCTTACTGGACTCTAGGTAAGGCGGAGAAGGATAAGGGTTAATTGGATGAATCCCAACCCATCTCAAGCGTATCTCCAGCTTTGAATCACACACCGGCACCCTGGCGGAGCGATTGGCCGCCTTCAGGTAGATTTTTGTAACAAACCCTCTCATAATGGGATCAAAGACACAACACAAATGGATCCCTTACCCATGAAAGGCTCGCAACCGGATCCCAGTTTGGGGTCAAAGCCGCTTCGCCTGATTGAGCTGGCTGAAGACGAAACTGATGCACAGCTGAGCGATCCTCTGCAGATGCAGCGCTACGAATGTCGTTCCTGTGGCTATGTCTATGAGCCTGCCAAAGGGGATCAGCTCAATCGGATCCCAGTGGGAGTACCCTTTGAAGAGTTGCCTGCGGATTGGAAATGTCCGGTGTGTCGGGCGGACAAGCGTCTGTTCCAGGCGGTGGGGGTAAAAGGGAAGCCCTCAGGTTTTCAGGAGAATTTGCGCTATGGGCTTGGGGTGAATGCGATGCCCCCCATCCAAAAGAACCTGCTCATTTTCTTGGGTCTGGCGCTTGGATTTTTATTCCTGATGAGTTTCTACTTTGTCGAGTGATGGTCAAAATGTTCAAACCTCTGAGAATGGTGCTGCTCCTCTCCTTGTCAGTGCTACTGATGGCGGCGCGAATGCCTAGCATGCGAGAGGTGCCGTGGCAACAGGTGCAAGTGCCCACAGAAAATACCCTTTTGGACATCGCCTTCACCGGCAGTACCGGGTCCCATGGTTGGTTGGTGGGGGACAAGGCGACGTTGCTGGAATCTCAAGATGGCGGCCTCAGCTGGCAAAATCGAGACTTGACAGGGTTGGATCCGGAAGCCTACCTATCTTCCATCAGCTTTGCAGGATCAGAAGGCTGGGTGGTCGGGCAACCGAAGATTCTTTTGCACACCCTGAACGAAGGAGCCGACTGGACTCTCATCCGCCTCAGCGCTCAGTTGCCAGGTGAGCCTCTCTTAATCGAGGCTTTGGGTCCAGGGTCAGCCGAGATGGTCACCAATGTTGGAGCCATCTACCGTACCGAAGATGGTGGGCAAAACTGGCATGCCCGCGTGGATCAACCCATCGGTGTGGTGAAAAACATCGCCCGTAGCCCCAATGGGGAATACCTGGCGGTCTCCTCTCGGGGTAGCTTTTACTTCCTCTACTCCCCCGAAAGCCAAACCTGGAAGCCCTATCCCCGCGAAAGTTCCCGTCGTATCCAGAATATGGGCTTCGGCCCCAATGGCAGCGCCTGGAAGCTGAACCAAGGGGCGGAGATTACCCTTACCGACGATTTCACCTCCGGTGAGTGGATACAACCCATCCGTCCCGGTCGTGCCCTGAGCTTCGGCTACTTGAATGCTGCCTACCAGAACGACCATGATCTTTGGGTCGTCGGGGGAGGGGCTACCCTGATTCACAGCCCAGATGGTGGCAAAACCTGGGAACAGGCCACCAAGCTCAGCAATATACCGGCCAATTTCTACAGCATTGAGTTCCCGACCCCCGAGCAAGGTTTCATCCTCGGCCAACGGGGAACCCTACTGCGCTACGTTGGTTCTGACTCCTAGCAACCCACAGGGATCCTTGTACCCAAACCCGTGAGGAAGGGCGCTATGCCCCCAAGGCTGTTGATTGCTGCCAGTGGTACCGGGGGGCATGTGTTTCCCGCCTTAGCCGTTGCCGAGCAACTACCCGATTGGCACATCGAGTGGTTGGGGGTACCGGATCGGATAGAGGTGAAGCTGGTGCAGGATCGCTATCGGCTCCATGCCATTGCCATGTCTGGCCTACAGGGATCCCTCTTGGACAAGGGACGAGCCCTTTTGCAGCTTATAGCAGCTACCTGGCAAGTGCGTCAGCTGCTACAAGCAGAACAGTTTGATGGGGTGCTCAGTACAGGTGGGTATATTGCCGCGCCGGCCATTTTGGCGGCACGCTCCCTTGGGGTGCCGGTGGTGCTTCATGAGTCCAATGTTATCCCCGGCAAAGTCACCCGGCGGTTGGGCAGATGGTGCCGGCTGGTGGCCTTGGGGATGGCGGAAACCGCAAACTATCTACCGGGAGTGACCACCCAAGTGGTGGGGACACCCGTTCGGTCTGAGTTCTACAGCCCCCAACCCGTTCCTGCCGATATCCCCATCCCCGACGGGGAACCCCTCATTTTGGTGATGGGGGGTAGCCAAGGGGCAAGGGGATTGAACCGCATGGTCGCCGCCTGTGCAGAGGCTTGGTTGCAGGCGGGGGCCTGGATTGTCCATTTGACCGGCGAGGCAGAAGCTCAGGCTCCACCGTCTGGGATCCCGCAGCATCCCCGTTACTGGCGGTTTCCCTTTCGAGCGGATGTGGCCAATCTATTGCAGCGAGCCCATTTTGCCATTAGCCGTGCTGGAGCGATGAGTGTGGCGGAGTTGCTAGCTACAGGCACACCGGCCATTTTGATACCTTATCCCTTCGCGGCTGAGGATCATCAGTACCACAATGCTCTCGCTTTCGTGCAGTACGGTGGGGGAGTGGTCATGCGAGAATCCGAAGAGAATCTAGACCTACTCCGGCAAAAGGTGTTGACTTGGTTGGCTCATCCCCAAACGGTCACTCAAATGGCCACTCACCTGAAAACCACTGCCTATCCAGCAGCGGGCAAAGCGATGGCCCACCTGTTGCAAGGGATCTTCCAAGATTCGGCCCGTTAGTCCCACAAGGGGTCAGCTGTGATACCGCAGGGATTGGACAGTACGCCGCACCGCTTACGCAACCACTCCGAAGCTCTAGAGCCCCTAACTGTAGAGCAGGTTTTGACTCGGCTAGAGCAGTGCTTTGGGATCCCCAGGCCCGTTAGCCCTGGTGACGTGTCTTTCCACCCTGACCTACTGGATGAACTGGTGGGCGCGATTCTTTCCCAAAACACCACCGTTCGTGTTAGTGGTGCAGAGCCCTTTCACAACCGCAGTCGTGCCTTTCGCGCCCTCAAAGCCGCCTATCCCCATTGGGAACAGGTCTTGACTGCCGATCCGGAAGCGCTAGCCCTAATCCTTCGTCCCGGGGGATTGGCCAACCTCAAAGCCGCCCGTATTCAAGAACTGTTGGCAGAAATCCAAGACCGACAGGGATCCCTGCAACTAAACTTTTTGGCAGAACTGGACACCGAACAGGCCCTCGACTACTTGCTCTCCCTAAAAGGGGTAGGGCTAAAAACCGCCACCTGTGTCTTGCTGTTTGGGTTGGGCCGTGACCTCTGCCCGGTGGATACCCATGTGCATCGGGTAGCCAATCGTCTGGGCTTAGTTCGGGCCAAAGCACCCGACGATACCTTTGTGCAACTGTCCAGTCACATTCCTGTCGGCAAAGCCTATTCCCTGCACATCAACCTCATCCGCCTCGGTAAACGCATCTGCAAAGCCCGCATGCCCGAATGTGGCCGTTGCCCGCTGCGACGAGAGTGTCCTTCCGCTCTACTGCGACAGCGTTGATTCTTCTGGGACAGGTTGTGGGACAGGTTGAGAATCGGAACTCGGGCCAGGGATCCCGTCTTCCTCGGCAGGAATCTCCGGCTCTAGGGCCTGCCGCACCGATTGCAACTCCTGCGAAAGCAACACCCGCTCCCGATCCAACAGACCGACAATGTGCTCCGGATCCTCGCGGGACACCACCGGCAACTGGCGCAAATCGTATTGGTACATCGGCTCAGCCGCCACCACCACCGCTTCATCCGGGAAAGTGGTCAGAACAGGAGCCTGACTCACCTCCTGCACCGTCAATTCCGCCAGTTCCGAGCTTTCCTTGCGGGCCAAAGCCCGTTCTAGATCCTGGAGGGTGAGAATACCCCGCAGCCGCTCCTGAGCATCCACCACCAAAGCGCTGTGGCACTTCCCCTGCACCAAACTATCCAGAGCCTCGCGCACCGGCGTATCTTGCCGCAACAGCAAAGAGGGGGCCACCATCACCTCCTCCACCGTTAACCCAGCCTTCTGCCCTGCTTCACCCTTGGCCCGCAGGCTCTCCAGTCGAACCGAGGGGTAAACGGCAGGAGGATGCAACTGCTCCGTTAACCAAATGCTCAAGCCCACCGCCGCCATTAAGGGTAGAACAATGTGATAGTCCCGTGTCATTTCAAACAGCAGCAAAATAGCCGTCAAAGGGGCCCGCACACTGGCCGCCAATACCGCCGCCATGCCCACCATCGCGTAGGCGGCTGGAGGAGAAAGGGAAATTAACGGCAGCACCTGGCTCAGCACCTGACCATACCCCGCCCCCAACACCGCTCCCAAAAACAAAGCCGGAGCAAAGGTTCCCCCCACAAAGCCGCTACCGACACTCAAAGCACTTAACAGCAACTTACCCAGTAGCAACAGCCCTAATTGGCTCAAGGAGAAGGGCACAGCCTGTAAAATGGACTCAATCGTCTCGTAGCCCACCCCTAACCCCAAGGGGATCCCCAACCCCAAAAGACCTAGGCACCACCCCCCCAGGATTGGCTTGCTCCAGGCAGGCCAGCCAGCCAGTGGACCCCAAACAAACAGGCGTTTCCCCCATTCCAGGCTGTAGCTCAAAGCAATCGAAACCAAGCTGGCCAAAAGGCCCAAGCCCAGATAAAAAGGCACCTCCAGCAGCCCCTGCACCTCGTAGGCAGGCAGCACAAAAGCCGGCTGGGTAATGGCGGGCAGGAGAAAAGCCGGCTGTGCCCCCAACCCCACCTGGGCAATCAGAGCAGACACCACCGCCGCCAACACCACCACACTCACCGCCGAGGTGGTAAAACTGCGGGATAAGGCCAACTCCAGGGCCAAAAAAACCCCAGCAATCGGAGCATTAAACCCCGCCGCCAACCCCGCCGCTGCCCCCGCTGCCACCAGCAGTTGCACCCGCTCCCGTGATAGGTTCAGGTTCTGCCCCAACAGGGATCCCAGCAGGCCACCACTTTCCACACTAGGAGCCTCCGGGCCCAGAGAAGCCCCTGCCCCCAAAGAAATCGCAGCAGCCAGCAGCTTCAGCGGGATCCACCACGGTCGAGGGGCCAAAGGGCGAGCCGGGCTGACCAGACTGGAGAGGCTAAAGCTGGGCAGGGGCACCGCCACCCAGAGGGCACTGATCAAAACCCCCCCCAACATTGGTGCCAAGGCCAACACCCAGGATCCCAGCGGCAACAGGCTATCGACGAGAGTATCCTGGAGCAAGTGGCGAAACCAGCCGATGAGATACCGAAACCCAATCACCAACAACCCCGTACCCAAACCCACCCCTGCCGCCAACAGCAGCAACAGGTTCTCTGAAGAAAGGCGCAGGCGAGGATCCGAAACGCTGTTCATGGGTTCCTCAGGCGGTGGGCGATAGAGTCAAGATCTCCACACCCGTTTCGGTTACGGCTACCGTGTGCTCAAATTGGGCCGAGAGCTTGCCATCCAAAGTCACAGCCGTCCACTTGTCGGCCAGCACCTTCACCTCCCAAGTCCCCTCATTGATCATCGGCTCAATGGTAAACACCATACCGGGGCGCAGTTTTTCTCCCTGCCCCGCCTGACCATAATGGGGGATTTGAGGGGCAGTATGAAATTGCCGCCCCACCCCATGCCCGACAAAATCCCGCACCACTGAGTAGCCCTGGGACTCGGCATATTCCTGAATCGCAGCACCGATATCCCCAACTCGACCACCAGGTTTCACCGCCGCAATTCCGCGCCGCAGACATTCTTCCGTCACCTCCACCAGCCGCCGCGCCCGTTCAGAAGGCTGCCCAACAAAGTAAGTTTTGGAAGTATCGCCGTGGTAGCCACCCAAGATGGGGGTGACATCGATGTTGATGATGTCCCCTTCTCTGAGAATCTGCTTCGGGCTCGGGATCCCGTGACAGACCACATGATTGACACTGGTGCAGATGGATTTGGGAAAACCGTGGTACCCCAAGGGTGCGCTTTTGGCACCGTGAGCCTGTGTCCAGCGTTCCGCTTCATCGTTCAGCTCTTGGGTGGTGACCCCAGGCTGCACCATCGGCTCCAGGTGATTGAGCAATTCCGCTGCCAGCTGGCAGGCCCGCCGCATTTTTTCCAGCTCGCGGGAAGAGAGCAAGACCAGAGGTTGAGGAGCTTGGGTGAGTTGGTTCATACCCATTTGCAGAGCGGATCCCAGTTGTTTCCCCAAACGCTGCGAACGGCGACCGAGATCAGTCCAGAGAGTACGCATATCTTCCATCGTTAAGACTTTCCATGAGGCTTACGGTTGGGAGGGCTACAACTAACTTCTGCAGGGGAGCCTGAGTTTGTCTGTGGAGGTTGCAGAAAAAGGAGTCCATCGACAGGTTCAGGATCCCTACCGCCGGTGCCGAATCCGCTGCACCAGCCACAGTCCCAGAAAATAGCTGACGAGAGCTCCCCAAAAACCCACGAAGGCACAGCCCACAAACAGGGTACGGGAAACCTCCATACCCCACTGCATCCAACTTTGCCAAGTGGCTGCCACCAACTCGGTGGTTGCAATCGAAGACTGGGATCCCAGTAGCCATTCCCCCACCTGGTAGTTAAAGGCGTAGATGGGCACATAGGTGAAGGGGTTGCTCACCCAGGTTCCCGCCGCCGCCACCAGCTTATTGCCGCGAAAGGGGACAGCCAACACCAAAGCAGCCAAAGTTTGAAAGCCAAAGATCGGGAAACAGCCGGCAAACACCCCCACCGCCAAGCCCCGGGCAATTTCCTTCGGGCTAGATTGCAGCCGCAATAGGCGCAGGTAAAGATAGCGTAACCCGCGCTTCCAGGAGGGATCCCGGCGGGTCAAGGTGAGAATAGATTGAGACTGGAAATTGGGCACAGCAGATCCCAATGGGCGAAAAAAGGAGGGTAGAGGAGGCAGCCTCAACCAAAGAGGGGGACTCATGGTGGCAAGGGAAGAGAAGGTGTTAAGTCCTGTAAATCCAGTGTATCTTTCCCGCTGCTGGCGATACAGCCCTTTCTCTAGTTATCTCCCAAGGGCTCATTCGAAATAGGACTCTCCTTTCGCGCTACGCGCCATACGGAGCACGAACGCGTCAGCGGGACAGAGGCCTTTGAGGGTGCGGGATCCCATCTCATTAGGTGAGCTTATCCACCAAAGCCAAGAGGAAATTCAGACCCAAATAGGAAACCAAGGCCACCAAAAACACGAACAGGGTGATGCTAAACAGAGATTGCAGGGATCCAGATCCGGTTTTGGGTTCCGGCTTTTCGGGAGGAGTAGCCATGATTGAATCCAGTGAGGAAGGATGATCTTTAGGATCCCATCTTGACTGTGCATTTGCATCCATGGGCTCAATCTAGGAATATCTAAGAATGAACACCCTTTACGAAACCGATTTCTATGCCTGGACACTGGAGCAGGCTCAGCTTCTAGAATCCCGCCAATGGGAGCGCTTGGATCGCGAACACCTGGTGGAGGAAATTGAGTCTTTGGGGAGACAACAGCGACAGGAGTTGCGCAATCGATTGGCGATCTTGATCGCTCAGCTGTTGAAGTGGCAGTTTCAACCCCAGTTGCGGGGCAAAAGTTGGGTAGCGACCCTACGCATCCAACGACGAGAGGTGCAAGACCTACTCGCGGAAAACCCCAGCCTCAAGCCCTATCTGATGGAAGCCCTGTCCCGAGCCTTTGAGCGGGGGGTCGATCAGGTAGTCCAAGAAACCCCTCTTGACTACAGGGATTTGCCCAGCACCCTGCCCTACAGCTTGGAGCAGCTTCTGGATGACGGTTTCTTCCCCGATCACGACGCCTGATACCCAAACCCTGCAGAGAATTAATCTCCCGCCAAAATCTCCTCCAACAAGGGATCCGCCCCAAACCGTACCACATCCACACAAGGCAGTCCCGTTTCTGCTTCCACCTGCCGGATCTGTTCCAGGGCAGCCGTTTCCTCCCAGCCAAAGGTATTCAGGGCAATGCCCGCAACCCGTACAGAGGCAAAGGCGCCACCAGCGCCCGCCACCTGCTCGTACAACTCAATCACCTTGGGCAAGGGTGGAATCGGTACATAGTCCATGCCCTTGATGTGGGTTTGTCCAGCCCGGTGCACCAAAATCAGATGGGTCGGCTGGGATCCACGCAGCAGGGGTAAGGTTGCCGTCGAGGCGGGGTTGAGCAGGGATCCCTGGCCTTCAATGTGGAGAATGTCACAGTCGGAGCCATACCGCAGCACCCCTTGCTCCACCGCCCCACTGGCATAGTCCACCCGTACCGCGTCCAACGGGATCCCATCGCCACTGAGCATGATCCCGGTTTGTCCAGTAGCCAAAAAACGGGAGCGCAAGCCGCGCCGAAGGCTAGCCTGGTGGAGTTCTAGACTGGTGGACATTTTGCCCACACTCATGTCTGTCCCTACCGTTAACACCCGTTTGCAGGGAAGCGTCCGCGCCAAGGCTTTCCCCACCGACAACCCCTGTGGTTCCTGGCGAATATCCCAGATCCAGGCCCCCGGCTGGAGCCACTCCTGAAACTGGGGATCCCCCGCCATGGGGGTATGCAACCCATTGACCAGAGATAAACCCGCCCGCAAGGCCTGACCCACCTCCTCCCGCCACTCCTGGGGCAGCTGTCCTCCAGAAGGTGCAATCCCAATCACCAAAACCTGCGGCTGATAGGCCAGGGCTTCTGCCACCGAAGCCACAATCGGAATCGACTTCGGGATCCCCGTCAGTTCCGGCAAGGATCCCCCCGCCTGCTCCCGATCGATCACCGCCACTATCTGAAACTGACCGTAGCGCAGCAGCGATAGCCCCGTTTTCCCTTGCTCCCGCAGTAGACCCCCGTGCAATAGGATAGCCACACGGCTCTGACTGGAAAGGGATCCCACTCCTGACATGAACGACTGCTACCCCAAAACGCCTGACAAAGTCACCCCCAAGCCCGGTTGGTCGGTAGGCACTAAACAGCCATTGTGCAGGATGGCCCCCGAAAAAGGATCATCGACCAGATTTAGGTGGCTATCCAAATCCAAATAATCCACCAAAGGAGCCAGATGAGCAGCCGCCGTATTGCCCAAAGCCGTATTGCTGTAGCAGCCCAACATGACTTGCAACCCGTTGGATTTGGCCGTGTGGATCATGCGCAGCGCTTCGCTCAGGCCCCCACATTTCATCAGCTTGATGTTGATCCCATGCACCCGATCCGTCAGAGCCGGAATATCACGGCTATCCAAGCAACTTTCATCCACAAAGATCGGCAGCTTGGATTCGTGCCAGAGGGTGATCAACCCCGCCTCCTGTCCCCGATTAAGAGGCTGCTCCAGGTAACTCACCCCCTGCCCCGCCAGCCAGTTGCTCATGCTCAAGCTCTGCTCCACTGTCCAAGCCCCATTTGCATCCACCGTGATCAGGGATCCCAGTGGGATCACCTCCTGCACCGCGATCAACATGTTTTGATCCGCCATCAGCCCCTGATCACTACCCAGCTTGATTTTGAAGGACTGGGTTTGGGTTTCTTTCATCCAGACCAAAGCCCGCTGCTGAGCTTCCTGAGGTGAAGCAATCCCGATTGTCATCGTGGTCGGTTGAATGCGGGCCCGATCCAACCCCCACAACTGCCACAACGGCATCCCCAGCTTTTTCCCCATCCAATCGTGCAAAGCCATATCCACCGCTGCCCGAGCCGCCGAAGGGATCCCTTCTTGCCGCAGCCGCTCTTCTACCTGTTGTCGCTCCCAAGCCGAGTATCGCCGCAGCAACCCCTTGGTCACTTCCAGCCCCGTCAAAATATCCTCTAGGGATTGGTGCTGATCTTCACTTAGCGAGAACGGACAAGCCTCTCCCCAACCCTCCACCCCCTCCTGCTCGATCCTGACCCAAGCCAAAGTGGTATCGGTGTGGGTACCGCGACTAATGGTGAGGGCGTAGCGCTTGTGGATGGTGAAAGTTTCGACATAAACCTGCATAGGGAGGAATCCTTTCGAATGGAGCCTGTGTGCCAGTTTCTTCTGAGCTTAGCTTCTCCCCCCATCCCCCTCTTTCCCTGGCACCTCCCGAACCCAGAAAATAAAGTTACCCGTTGCCCTGCCCTCCCGCCCCGCCGTCTAGGGTGGGAGGCAGACCCATCATCCCCCCTCTCCGCCTGCCGCTATGAATACCGCCGAACTGCTGATCCGCTGTCTTGAAAACGAGGGGGTAGAGTATATCTTCGGCCTACCCGGAGAAGAGAACCTAGAGGTCTTACAAGCCCTCCGCCACTCTTCCATCCAATTCATCACCACCCGCCACGAACAGGGGGCCGCCTTTATGGCAGATGTTTACGGTCGCCTCACCGGTAAAGCGGGGGTCTGCCTATCCACCCTGGGGCCGGGAGCAACCAACCTGATGACCGGAGTAGCTGATGCCAACCTGGATGGAGCGCCGCTTGTGGCCATTACCGGACAGGTGGGCACCGATCGCATGCACATCGAATCCCATCAATACCTGGATTTGGTGGCCATGTTTGAGCCGGTCACCAAGTGGAATGCCCAGATTGTCCGCCCCAGCATTACCCCCGAAATTGTGCGCAAAGCCTTCAAATTGGCGCAAACGGAAAAACCGGGAGCCGTTCACATCGACCTGCCGGAGAACATCGCCGCCATGGAAGCCAGCGGGATCCCCCTGGGCCGAGATCGCCTTAAAAAAACCTACGCCTCTTTCCAGAGTCTCAACGAAGCCGCCGCCTTAATCTCCCGCGCCCAAAACCCTCTGATTCTAGCGGGCAACGGCGCCATCCGTGCCCAAGCCAGTGACGCCCTGACAGAATTTGCCACCCGCCTCAATATCCCCGTCGCCAATACCTTTATGGGCAAAGGAGTGATCCCTTATACTCATCCCTTGTCTTTGTGGGCAGTGGGATTGCAACAGCGGGATCTGATCAGTTGTGGCTTCGACAAAACCGATCTGGTGATCGCCGTCGGCTATGACCTGATCGAGTATTCCCCCAAGAAATGGAACCCCGATGGCAGCATCCCCATCATCCACATCGCCGCTCTACCGGCGGAAATCGACAGCAGCTATATCCCACAGGTGGAGGTGGTAGGGGATATCTCCGACTCTCTGTTAGAACTGCTGCGCCGCTCCGATCGCTCTGGTAAACCGGATCCCTACGGCATCAGCCTGCGGGCGAATATCTACCGCGAATATCACCACTATGCCCAAGATCAGAGCTACCCGGTCAAACCACAAAAATTGATTTACGACCTACGCCAGGTCTTGGAACCAGAGGATATCGTTATTTCGGATGTGGGAGCCCACAAAATGTGGATGGCCCGCCTATACCACTGCGATAAGCCCAATACCTGCTTGATCTCCAACGGCTTTGCCGCCATGGGCATTGCCATCCCGGGGGCCTTAGCCGCCAAGTTGGTGCATCCCGAGCGCCGCATTGTGGCCGTCACAGGGGATGGCGGCTTCATGATGAACTGCCAAGAACTGGAAACGGCCCTTCGGGTCGGCACCCCCTTCGTGACCCTCATCTTCAACGATGGCGGCTACGGCCTGATCGAGTGGAAGCAGCACAACCAATATGGGGATTCCGCCTTCATCAAATTTGGCAATCCAGACTTCGTCAAGCTGGCGGAAAGTATGGGACTAAAGGGCTACCGCGTTGAATCAACCGGCGAACTAATTCCCACCCTCAAGCAAGCTCTGGCTCAGCCCGTCCCCAGCATTATCGACTGCCCCGTTGACTACAGCGAGAATCTCTACTTCAGCCAACGCTCCCAAGCCTTAGTTTGCGAGATTTGAGGCTCAATGGGGGCATAGTAAACCCAGGCTTGCCCCCATCCAGGGAGGGGAAGCTTGCGTATCCTTACCATTGACCCCTGTAGCCAAGTGCAGTGAAATAGAAACATCATTGGTGGCCTAGTAGCATGAATGACCTTCCTCCTCCCTTTACCCCCCGCCGCAGCACTGCTGCCAGCAAAGCCCTGGCCATCGCCAATGCCAGCATCACCCCCTTTGGCCGCAAATTAAAAGAGCTGGGTTTAGCCAATGATACTCAGATTCAAGAAATTCAAAACGCTTTCAAGGGAGAGCGAGATGGTAATGGCAAAGCGCTTGCCCTGATTGTTAAAGACATTGTCGGCAAGGAAATTACTCCCGATCTTGAGCGCGCTTACAAACGTCAACAACTGTTTGAGCTAAAAATTATTTATGGGATCCCGTCCCTCGACTTGGATTTGGAGCAGGTAGAGATATCGGAGATTACAGCCTTAATCGACTCGATCCTGCCTCTAGATATCTGTAACCGCTACAAATTTCTGCCCATCCGCCAGCAAGACAACCAGGTGCTGGTGGCAATGGTGAAGCCGGATAATCTCCAGGCGTTAGACGACATTCATCGCCGATTCCGCATTCAGGGCTTGAAACTGCAGCGGCGAGTTTTTAGCCAGCGGGATTTTGATACTTTGATCAACCGCTACATGGATGTGCAGGCGGATCTGCTGGCCATTAAGGGGATCAACGACACTGCTGCCGCTCAGCCGGAAGAAGAGGTGGTCGTCAACACTGCCGAGATTGACCTAGACAGTATCGAGGATATTACCACTGATGAAGCCAGCGAGGGATCCCTGGAGCAGCAGGTCAAATCTGCCGACGATGCCCCCATTGTCAAGCTGGCCAACCAAATTCTTATCAAAGCCCTGCAGGAGGGAGTTTCTGATATCCACATCGAACCCCAGGAGGAGTACCTACGGGTACGATTCCGCAAAGATGGGGTGTTGCGCCAAGCCTTTGAACAGTTCCCCAAAAAGATCGTCCCCGCCCTCACCGCCCGCTTCAAAATCATCTCCAACCTGAACATTGCCGAGCGGCGTATGCCCCAAGATGGACGGATTCGCCGTGTGTTCAAGGGGCGCAAAGTCGATTTCCGGGTCAGCACCCTGCCCTCCCGCTACGGCGAGAAGATCGTGATGCGGATCCTGGACAACTCCGCCACACAACTGGGTTTGGATAAATTGATCACGGATCCAGAAACCCTTGAGAGCTTCAAAGAGATCGTCAAGCGACCCTTTGGCTTGATCCTGGTTACCGGGCCAACCGGATCTGGGAAAACCACCTCTCTCTATTCGGCCCTCTCCGAAGTCAACGATCCGGGCATCAACATCAGTACCGCCGAGGATCCGATCGAATACTCCCTACCAGGGATCACCCAGGTGCAGGTGATCCGGGAAAAGGGTATGGACTTTGCCATGATTCTGCGAGCTTTTCTGCGGCAGGATCCGGATGTGATTCTGGTGGGAGAAACCCGCGACCATGAAACCGCCAAAACGGCCATCGAAGCCTCTCTGACCGGCCACCTGGTGTTGACAACTCTGCACACCAATGATGCCCCTGGAGCCATCGCCCGCCTAACGGAGATGGGGATCGAACCCTTTATGATCTCCAGCTCGTTGTTGGGAGTACTGGCGCAACGCTTGATGCGTCGGGTTTGCAGCAACTGTCGGATCCCATACCATCCCAGCCCAGAAGAATTGGCTCGCTACGGCCTCACCCTATCCGGCGATGGCGAACAACTCACCTTTTACAAAGCCAACAAATTGTCACCCAAAGAAGTGGAGCAACACAAAGCCTCCGGCAAACCCATTTGCGAAAAATGTGGTGGAGTCGGCTACAAAGGTCGTATTGGTGTTTATGAATTGATGCGCATGAACGACCGCATTGCCGAGTTGATTAACAAGGAGGCTCCCACTGAGGTGATCAAAGAAGCAGCAGTGGAAAGCGGCATGAAGACCCTGCTGGCCTACAGCTTAATGCTGGTGAAACAGGGCCACACCACTTTGGAGGAAGTCGACCGGGTCACCCTCACCGACAAGGGCCTAGAAAGTGAATTAAAAGCCCGCGCCAAGGCCCTCAACACCTGTCGCAACTGTGGGGCCGCGCTGCACATCGACTGGATGGATTGCCCCTATTGTCTAACGCCGAAGTTTTAGGAAATTGGCTGAATGCTTGACGATGCTGAGGTGTCGACTATAACAGTCCTATACGGTTGCCACTTTGTCACACCGCCATTGCTTCCCTTTGATTGCCGGATCCACCTTATTTTTTCACTTTTGGAGACCCCGACCCTATGCAACTGATGATCGAAGACTTGATGGAGGCAGTCGTCCAAAAGGGCGGCTCCGATATTCACATTTCGGTGGGTCTGCCCCCCTACTTCCGTGTCAATGGTCGCCTGGAACCGACAGAACATGACCCCCTTTCAGCAGAGGAAGTGCAGCGGTTGATCTTCAGCATGCTCAATAACACCCAGCGTAAGCATCTGGAACAAAACTGGGAGTTGGACTGTTCCTACGGGGTGCGGGGTATTGGCCGTTTTCGGGTCAACGTTTACCGGGATCGCGGCACCTATGCCTGTGCCATGCGTGCCCTCGCGGCTGAGATCCCCCACATCGACAAACTGGGGTTACCGGATATTTGTAAAGAGATGGCCCGCTTACCCCGGGGCTTGGTGCTGGTGACAGGCCCAACGGGATCCGGCAAATCGACAACGCTGGCCTCAATGATAGACATGATCAACCGCGAGCGGGCCGAGCACATCCTCACCATCGAAGATCCAATCGAGTACATCTATACCCCCATTCGCAGCATTGTTCACCAACGGCAACTGGGGGAAGACACCAAGAGTTTCGCCAACGCTCTAAAAGCGGCGATGCGGGAGGATCCTGACGTTATTTTGATCGGGGAAATGCGAGATCTAGAAACCATTCAGTTGGCCATCACCGCTGCCGAAACCGGTCACCTCTGCTTTGCCACCGTCCACACCAGCTCTGCTGCTCAGACGGTTGACCGCTTGGTGGATGTGTTTCCGCCCGAGCAACAGCAACAGATTCGGGTGCAGTTGTCCAACTCCCTGCGAGCCGTCTTCACCCAAACCCTAGCTCGCCGCCTCAATCCCAAACCGGGTGAACCGGGCCGGGTGCTGGTACAGGAGATCATGGTTGTGACTCCCGCCATCGCCAACCTGATTCGGGAAGGGAAAACAGCCCAGATCTATTCCGCCATTCAAACGGGTGGTAAGCAGGGCATGAAGACCCTAGAACGGGATCTCGCGGATCTTTACCTGGAGGGCAAGATCGACTTCGATACCGCCATGTCCAAGACTTCCCGTCCCGAAGAACTGCAACGGCTTTTGGGGAATACAGCTGGGGCGCCGGCGGCTGGGGCGGCGGCTCAACAACGACCGGCTGCAGTGGCTGCCCGTCGCTAGACCCTAAGTAAAAAGGATCCCTGGGTGAGGGTTCATCACCAATCTCTAGCGAGAGAACCAATTTGTGGCTAAGCTCTAGCTTAAGAGAGCAGAATGGGTCACAGGTTTGGGTTTGTATATCAAACTCAGGGATCCGACTCCGTTACACTGAATCACTTGAATGATCTACCAGAGGTGAAGCCATGCCTCGCTTTAAGGTTCGGGGGTTACAAGCCGGTCAACCTGTACGCCGAACGGTGGTGGCCAATAGCTTAGCGGATGCCCGCTCACGGCTGCGTCAGGAGGGTATTTTCGCCAAGCCTGAAGATATTCAGGAGGAGAAGCCCCTGATCTCCTTCGACAAGTCTTCTTTTGATCTGTCGATGATGGGATCCATCGATACCCGCGATAAAGCGGTCTTCTCTCGACAGTTTGCTGCCCTGATCAACTCTGGTGTATCGATGGTGCGCTCCCTGACGATTATGGAGGAGCAAACTGGCAACCCCAAACTCAAGAAATATCTGAAAGCCATTCGTTCTGATGTGGAGGCGGGGAAAAACCTGTCCGATTCCATTCGCCCTTTCCCGGATGCCTTTGATGGCCTTTACTGCAGCATGGTACAGGCGGGGGAAGTGGGTGGTGTGCTGGATGAGGTACTGAATCGTCTGGCCAAACTGCTAGAAGACATGGATCGACTCCAGAAACAAATTAAGTCGGCCATGACTTATCCCGTTGTGGTCACCATCCTAGCGACAGCGATCTTCTTGGGTATGGTGCTATTTATTCTGCCCACCTTTGAAAGTATTTACAATGACTTGGGTGGGGAATTGCCCGCTTTTACCCAGTTTTTTATCAACATCAGTAAGTTCCTGCGCACCCCCCAATACAGCTTGGGCTTAGTGGGCTTCTTGGTGGCTCTGTTTTTTGCCTATCAACGCTTTTATAGAACTCCCGCTGGCAAAGAAACCATTGATGCGATTGCCCTGAAACTGCCAATTTTTGGGGATCTAATCCAGAAGTCTGCTGTTGCCCGTTTTTGCCGCACCTTCGGGGCCCTGACTCGCTCAGGCGTGCCAGTGCTCACCTCTCTGGAAATTGTCCGCGATACCTCGGGTAATCAGGTGGTGGCCAACGCCATTGATGCATCCCGGCAGGCGATCTCCGAAGGGGGTCAGATCGCGCCAGCTCTGGACAAGGCAAAAGTTTTCCCGCTCATGGCGGTGCAGATGATTAGCGTCGGCGAAGAAACCGGTGAGCTGGATGCTATGTTGATGAAGACGGCGGATTTCTACGAATTAGAGGTGGAAGAGGCGGTGCGCGCCCTCACCAGCTTGATCGAGCCCCTGATGATTGTGGTTCTGGGGGGTATGGTGGGTTGTATTATCGTTGCCATGTATCTGCCCATGTTCGGGGTGTTTGATCTGGTGAAATAGGCTCAGCCCGCGCGGATTGCCCAGTTAGGATCCCGATTCTGATCCAGATCCGTAGCTTGTTTGGAGAAGCCCTCTGCTAGGGCAGTATGGGATCAACTTAGGGGAGGGATCCGATGCTGCGGCGGTGGTTGATAGCCCTGGTGGTGTTCCTGGGGCTGGGATTAGCAGTTTTGCTCTCGGAACAACCGACGGGATCCCTGGTGGGGAGTGTAGAGCTGCCAATAGGGGCTACTCCTGCAAGGGTGCAAGTGATTGCTTCCGGCCCAGTTACTCGCAGCGTTGGCCTCAATGAAGAAGGCCAATATCGGCTGGATCGTTTGCCCGTGGGTCAATACCAGGTGACTGTGCAAAGCACTGGACTGGAAACTTTGCGCAGCGAAGGGTTGGCTCAAGTGCGGGAAGGGGCGACAGCGCGGATTCCCACCCTACGACCTCGGCTTTTGTCCCCCAGCCTCACCCTCTACAGCACCAGCCAGGTTTTTACCTCCGCAGAAAAAGCCCAACTCCAGCTGCGGGCCACCAGCTTACGTTCAGTACAGCTCCATCTCTATCGCTTCTCTCTGCGGGATGTGCAGGGATCCCCCCTGCTGCGGGAGTTGGCCAACGCCGGCTATGGCTCCTTAAACCCTGCGCTGCAGCCTCTGGTGCGGCAAGAGCTCATCCGCAGCTGGTCGCAACCCATCCGACAGGAACCGGAAGGTTGGACTACCCAAACCCTGGATTTGGGGATCCTGCCCCCGGGTGCCTACTGGGTAGAAGCGGAGGGACAGGAAAGCCCCGATCCCTCCAGTCCATTGCCCCGTTCCGACCATTGGTTTTGGGTCAGTGACCTGGGGCTGATCCAAAAGCAAACCCCCAGCGAACTGGTGGTGCAAGCGGTTCATTTGCGGGAGTTACGGCCTCTGGCTGGGATCCAATTGCAGATTCTCCTGCCGGCAGGGGATCCCTTGACGGGGACAACGGATGCGGATGGGCTAGCCAGGTTCACGTTGCCCTCAGAAGATAACCCTTCGATCCTGATCTATGCCCAGGGATCCGACCCCAGTCTGCAATCCTTGTCCACCAGCTATGCCTATGGCTGGAACCAGGGTGAGAGCCTCTACACTTACACTGACCGCCCCCTGTACCGACCTGGCCAAACGGTTTATTTTCGGGCCCTTGTCCGGGATCAAACCACCCTCACCCCTCCCCCCATTGGTAGTCCCGTCCGCCTCTCCATTACCGCCCCCAATGGGGATCCCCTGAGCGAGCAAACCCTAACCACCAATCCCTTCGGTAGTGTTCACGGGGAGTTTACCTTGCCAGAAGAAGCCCCATTGGGCAGCTATGGTCTGGATTGGCAGGTTTTGGGCCCGCAGGGTACCAGCCGTGAGTACACCTCTTTTCAGGTGGAAGCCTACCGCAAGCCGGAATTTGAGGTGACGGTTTCCCCCTCCCGTCCTTGGTTGCTGCGAGGGGGATCCCTGACGGTTCAGGTTGAGTCCCAATATCTCTTCGGCGGGCCTGTGGCCGATGCTCAGCTGCACTACCGTGTGTTTAGCAGCCCCGATTGGAGCCTACGCTACGGCCTGTTGCTCCGCTCTGAGGCGGAAGACTTTTTTGCCAGCGATATTGGAGCGGATGAGGGGTATTACGGTGGCTATGGTCGGCTAGTGGCGGAAGGGAAGGGCTTCACGGATGCCAATGGTAGAGCCGAATTGCGTCTCAACCGGCTTTTACAGGATCTGAACTGGGAGGAGGAAAGCTATTGGGGCAGCCAGCAGGTGCAGCAACTGCGCATCGAGGTGGAGGTGACGGATATTAGCCGTCGTGTTGTCACCGGCTCCGGTCGTGCCTGGGTGACAGCTGCTCAATTTGCCTTGTTTGCGGAAGCGGATCGCCATCTGCCTGCCCCCGGCGAGTTGGTCACCTATCGGTTGCAAGCCCGAGATTACGATGGCAACCCCGTGAGCACCAGGGGGGAAATAAGCCTGGAACGCTGGGATTGGGATCCCCGCAGCAGCACCTACCAACGCCAAGATATCCTCCGCCGCCAGCCCTTTCAGATTGACAATGGAGCAGGAACACTCACGCTAAACTTACCCGCCGACCTAGAACCCGGAGATTATCGGGTGCGATTCACAGCACGGGATCCGCAACGGCATCAGGCTCAGGAGATTTCTGATCTTTGGGTGGTGCAACCGGGTAGCCCTCTCCACAGCTGGGGAGCAGCCCAGAGCCTTGCGGTCATCCCGGATCGGCAGGTGTATCAGGTGGGGGAAGTGGCCCAGTTGTTGATTGTCTCACCGGTGCCGGATGTGCCGGTCTTGGTGGGCATCGAGGGATCCCGACTGCATCAGGTGCAGGTGCTCCGTCTCCAGGGGCATACCGCCACCCTCACCCTCCCCATTACTGGTGACTATCGCCCCAACATTTATGCCACCGCCACCGTGGTTGGCCCAGAGCGGCGGCTGTACCAAAATGAGACGATTCTGCGGGTCTCCCCCTTGGATCGCTTCTTGCAAGTCGATCTGCAAACGGACAAGCCCACCTATCAACCAGGGGAAACCGCCCAAATCCAGATCCGCACCCGCGATGCCCAAGGGCAACCGGTTAGTGCTGAAGTCGGGTTGGGCATTGTGGACAGCGCCATCTACCTGCTACGCCCAGATCGCACCCCGGATATTCGCCGCTTCTTCTACGGGCGCCGCTACAACCAAGTCACTACGACCACTTCTTTCCCCCAGCAATACCCAGGTGGAGCGGATAAGCTGGCCAACCAAATCCGTCAGGACTTTCAAGACACAGCTGCTTGGTTCCCCGATCTGGTCACGGATGACAATGGCTGGGCGCAAGTGCAGGTCCGCTGGCCAGACAACCTCACCACCTGGCGACTGACTGCTCGTGCCGCCACCGCCGATACCCAAGTGGGATCCGCCCTGAGCAACCTTGTGGTGAGTAAAGATCTGCTGGTGCGGCTGGCTGCCCCCCGCTTTTTCCGGGTGGGGGATACCCTCACTTTGGCAGCCATCGTGCAAAACCGCACCGATCAGGTGCAACGGGTGGAGGTACACCTGGAGGTGCCGGGGAACCTGCAGCTTTCTAGCAATCCGCGTCAACGCATCACTGTGGCGGCTCAAGGGGCAGAACGGGTGGAGTGGCCGGTGCAGGTGCTGGGGGCCGGGGAGACCACCGTGCGAGTTTGGGCGGAGGGGAGCACTCTACAAGATGTTCTGCAACTGCGGATCCCCAGCCAGCCTTTCGGTGCGGTACAACGGTTCTCCGAGGCCGGACAACTGCAGGGATCCACCGCTCGTACCCTACCCTTACCCTGGCCGCAAACCTGGGTGCCCGGATCCCGGCAGACTCGCCTGGAACTGGCCTCTAGCCCAGTGGCGGCTTTGCTGGGGCCACTGGATTACTTGGTGGAGTTCCCCTACGGTTGCACTGAACAAACCTTAAGCCGCTTCCTGCCGGCCCTGGCGGTGGCTCAAGCTACGGAGCAGTTGGGTCTGAGCCTGCTGTCTCAAACCCTGGAGCGGCTGCCCAAAGTCCTGCGGGCGGGTTTACAGCGCCTCGAGGAATCCCAAAATTTTGATGGCGGTTGGGGTTGGTGGGCCTACGACAGCAGCAACCCTTACTTGACCGGGTACATCCTGCAGGGATTGGCTCTGGCCAAAGCCGCCGGCTATGCCCCGAAAGAGTGGCAGGTGGAACGCGCCCTCACCTATCTGCGGGAGCAACTGGGCCGGCCACAAGCCCTCTCCCCCGACATGCAAGCTTTTGTCACCTACAGCCTCGCCCTTTGGGATCCCTCAAGTTCTCCATCAACCCTGCCCACTGGGGAGGAGCTTTCCACCTTTGGCCTGACCTATCAAGGCTTGACCGCCATCCAACAAGGACAAACCGACCTGGCGCAAGCGGCCTTGGATCAGGCCCTACAACGGCATCAAGCCGACCCCCAAGGACGCTGGTTTATCCCAGCCCCTGCCCCCTTGGCCCAGGCACCCTTCCATGAGCGCTCCACCTATGACGAGATGGAGGTGGCGGGGCCTTTGTTACAGTTGGCCACCCAATTGCGGGATCCCCGCACGGCAGAACTGGCAACAGCCATCCTTCAGCAGCGGCAAGACAACCGTTGGCGTACCACCAAAGCTACTGCCGATGCCCTCCTTGGCCTCACCGCCTATTACCAGGCCCAGATCCAGGAAACTCCCGGCCCAGGGGAAGTTTTGGTTTTGAATGGGACAACCGGATCCCCAGTTGGTCGCTGGTCGGCCACTGCGGATAATCCTCGCCAGCGGATTGAGCTGGCAGATACGGATGTGGATACCCTCAGCAGCCTGCGCCTGGAAAAATCCGGCCCAGGCCCCCTTTACTACAGCCTGACAGGAGAAGCCTTTACCCCCAACCCACCCCCAGCGGAGAACCAAGGCTTCCGGGTAACCCGCAGCTACTTCCGCCTGCAACCCCAACGCCAATCGAATGGACAAATTCTTTACCGCGAACGGCCCCTACAAGCAGGCGACTCTGTCCACGCAGGAGAAATGCTGCTGGGTCGGCTGACGGTGGAAGCAGAACAGGATAGCCACTACGTGATGATCGAGGATCCCTTGCCTAGTGGAGCAGAGATTACCTCTCAGGATCCGCGGCTGCTCACCGGCTCCACAGCGGAATACTGGTGGAACTGGTTTTGGACCCACCAAGAGAATCGGGAGGATCGGGTGGCCTTCTTCAGCACCTTCCTAGAGAAAGGGAGCCATGAGTTTGTCTATCTTTTCCGTCCCGAAATTCCTGGCCAATTCCAAATTTCACCGGCCTTTGCCGAGGAAATGTACGATCCCAGTCGCCATGGCCGCAGCGCCAGCCACTTCCTTAGGGTTGTTCCCTGAAGATAGAGTTTTCCGTTTTCCCGCAAGACTTCACCAACGGGAACTGCAACACTTCGTCAAAGTTCGCAAGGCTTCTGGAGAGCTGTGGTAGGATGCCTGCTGTCAATAAGACAGATCGCATTTGCATCGAGGAGAGAGCTTTGAGCCTGAGAGTTGCTGTTGTGGGAGGCGGGCCAGCCGGATCTTCTGCTGCTGAAGTTCTAGCCCGATCCGGTATTGAAACCTTCTTGTTCGAACGCAAGTTGGATAATGCCAAGCCCTGTGGAGGTGCCATTCCCCTCTGCATGGTGTCAGAGTTCGACCTACCCCCAGAGATCATCGACCGCAAAGTGCGCAAGATGAAAATGATCTCCCCTTCCAACTACGAGGTGGACATCAGTTTGGAGAATGAAGACGAATATATCGGCATGTGCCGCCGCGAGATTCTCGATGCTTTCTTGCGCAATCGGGCCCACGAAAAAGGGGCAGAGCTGATTAACGGCAAAGTGATGCATCTGGAGATCCCGAAAAATGGCCGGGATCCCTACATCTTGCACTACAACGATTTTTCCGATGGCTCCAAACAGGGTTTACCCCGTTCTTTGGCCGTGGATGTGGTGATTGGGGCCGATGGCTTCCACTCCAAGGTGGCAGAAGCCATCGATGCCGGTGACTACAACTATGCCTTGGCCTTTCAGGAGCGAATCAAAATCCCCGATGACAAAATGGCCTACTACGAAGATCGAGCGGAAATGTACGTGGGGGATGACGTTTCCACGGACTTTTATGCTTGGGTCTTTCCCAAATCCAATCATGTGGCTGTGGGCACCGGCACCATGAAGGTGAACCAAGCGAATATCCAAAAGCTGCAAGCCGGGATCCGGGCTCGGGCTGCCGAACGGATTCGGGGTGGGCAGGTGATCAAAGTCGAAGCCCATCCGATTCCAGAACATCCGCGTCCACGCCGGGTGGTGGGGCGTGCGGCTTTGGTGGGAGATGCAGCGGGCTACGTCACCAAATCCAGTGGGGAAGGGATCTACTTTGCCGCCAAGTCCGGTCGTATGTGCGCTGAAACCCTTGTGGAAGTCTCCAACCAAGGGACACGGATCCCCAGTGAAAATGACCTGAAACTGTATCTCAAGCGCTGGGATCGCCAGTACGGCATGACCTACAAAGTGCTGGATATTTTGCAACGGGTGTTTTATCGCTCCAATGCGACCCGCGAAGCCTTTGTAGAAATGTGTGCTGATAAAGATGTGCAGAAGATGACCTTCGACAGTTATCTCTACAAAACAGTGGTTCCCATGAACCCTTGGGTGCAGTTGAAAGTCACAGTTAAGACTCTGGGTAGCCTGATTCGGGGCAATGCTCTAGCGCCCTAAGCTCAAGTTCTTCTCTTCACAAACCTCAGCTTCGTTCCGGACAACTGCAGCTTCCCACTCCCGATTCAAATTGACAGGGCCAACTTAGTAACACCTCTCGTCCTACGGACAACCCGGCGGTTCATCGTCCTACAGGGGGCCACAGGGCGCAACGCTAGTCACCTAGGGTTAATCCCCTTCGCGACAGCGGTGCGGAGCCTTAAAGGGCTGTAAACCCAGTCAACTCCACATCGAACTTCTAACTGCTGCGGGAGCGCCGTCGTCTTGAGGCTGCTGGAGATTGCTGGGCTGGGTTCACCGCCAGTTCTTCCGGCTCCGGGGCCAGTGGCTCGGCACCTGACTGCGGCGGAGTATCCTCTGGCTCAGCCAAGTTTGCTGGAGGAGAAAGGCTGGGAACCGGTGGTTCTGCTTCTGGTTCAATCCCAACATCCACTTGAGGTTCCGATGTATCGACAGGCGCCGATTCACGGACTTCTAACGCTGTTGTCGTATCTACTGTCGTATTCACTGAGGCTGGCGCCTTACCCGGCAGGGCCACTGTAACCACCGTATCTCGACCCAGGGGCGGCGGCTGCTTGAGAAGCAAGAGCGGTGACAGGCCCAATTCTGAGTACACCCGTTGCTGCAACGGCGTCATCTCAACGGTGATGGTTTGCCGGGCTGGAGCAGGCCGACTTTCTTCCGTTCGGGTTGACGAGATGTAGTCTTTACGGGGGCTGTAGCCTTCCCCCTCTTCTCCGCGTCCAGGACGACGGGAATCTCTGTGTTTTTGGCCGGCTCGTGGACTAGAGCTAAGCTCGCTGGCCGTTTCTGGCAGAAACTCATCCGCAAAAGCTTCTGCAGCCGGGAGGGCATCTCCTTCGCTACCGATCCCCCGGGATCCACTGCGCTGCCGGGGATCCCCCCAGTCTTGACGCTTACGTCCTCCTTGTGGGCCAGAGCCTGGCCCACCTTCTGAGCGAGCCTCCTCCAACTCCACTGGGCTACCAAAGGGAGAAAAGGGATCCAGGCCACCGGCGGGACTGTACCGTCGTTTTCCTGGGCCAGAATGGGATCGCCGTAGCGGGACACGACTCTCTGCACGTGGCACCCCATCGTTCCCCACTCGCAACCGCACCCGCTGGGAATCGCTGTCACGGGGCAAGATTGGGCTCGAACCGTCTTCATCTCCCTCACTCGTATCATCGGGCAGGGTCACAGTTAGACCGTTTTCGATCGTGAGCAGGCGACCAGGCTCAACCCCCGGCAATCGCGCTAGGATCCCCAATCCCTCACAAGTGGGGCAGGAGTGGCCGAAGATCTCGTATAGACTTTGTCCTTGCCGTTTGCGAGTGAGTTCCACCAACCCCAATTCCGACAGTTGTGCCACCTGTGGGCGGGCTTTGTCACTGGAAAGCGCTTTATTAAAGTGCTCCAACACCTGCAACTGGTCCCGGCGGGAATCCATATCGATGAAATCCACCACGATTACCCCGGCAATGTTGCGCAATTTCAGTTGGCGGGCAATTTCGGTGGCAGCCTCACAGTTGGTCCACAGCACCGTCTCACGAGAGGTGGCCGATTGGGTGAAGGAGCCAGAGTTGACATCGATCACCGTCAGGGCTTCAGTGGGCTCGATAATGATATAGCCACCCGAAGGCAGATCCACCCGCGGGCGCAAAGCTTGGCGAATGACAGCATTCACCCGGAAATATTCCAGGATATGGGTGGGTTCGCGGTGGGCATCCACAAAGACCCCAGCAGGCATTTGACCTTTGTTCCAACTTTGCAGATAGCCACGGACTCGCTTGGCTCCTGCCGGAGAATCCGTGACGATGCGGTTCACATCTTCGGAGTAAACATCCCGCAAAACCCGTTGAATAAAATCGTCATCCCGGTTGAGTAGTCCTGGCCCACGCGCCGACTGGTACTGCTGCTGAATATCTTCCCAGAGCTTTTTCAATTGCTCCAGGTCGTCGATCATCGCCTCTTCAGACACCCCTTCTGCCTCAGTGCGCACCAGGAGACCCATTTGCGGCGGTTTGATCAGAATGGCCAGGGATTTTAGGCGGTTGCGTTCTTCTCGATCCTCAATGCGGCGGGACAAATGAACGCCCTTACCGTAGGGGCGCAGCACCAAATACCGCCCTGGAAAGGCCAGATCTCCGGTAAGGCGTGGCCCTTTGTTGCCAGTGGGCTCCTTCATCACCTGAACCAATACTTTTTGCTGGGGTAACACCAGCTCAGTAATGGAAGCATGGCTCCGCTTGATGCGCAGTGGGCCGAGGTCGGTGACGTGAATAAAACCATTGCGCTCGGAAGGGCCGATATTGACAAAAGCAGCATCGATGCTGGGCAGGACGTTCTCGATCACCCCCACGTAAACGTCCCCTACTTGGTGAACGCCACTGGCGACGATGAGCTCTTGCACTTGATCTTCGGCGAAGACGGCTGCAACTCGATGTTGCTCGGCAATGACGATCTGCCTAGGCATCAACAGGCCTCCCTGCGCCAGGAGCAGACAATGCCAGCGACATCTCTATACGGAAGGACACTACGGAAGGACACTAAAAACCTCCTTACCGGGATCCACCGGGGATCCGCTAGCCAAAACCTAATGAACATGGGGTTATCCATTTCTTGAACTGATGCTTGAACTAAGCTTTGTCGTGGCTGGCCCGTAAGCCTTGTTTCGGTTTGGATGCCTGGGCATCAACGGGGATGGCCATGTGCCAAGGATAGGAAATCCCTCGAGCATCCTGGGAGGGTGAGAACGGCTGCTCACATTCCGGCTTGAACATGACTCCGATCCAGCCCAAACTTTGCCCAAGGTTCTGTTCTGTTGCCAATCCCCAAGTGCAACCTCAACAGGTTACATAGCAGGAAGTAGGCAACCGGGAAGAAGCACCCTGATGGAAAAAACCAGGGGTGAGTTGCCCCCTTTACTCATATCCACCACATCGCGCGTGTTTGCGTCCTCTGGGCATTGAGCAAAGACTGTTTCCATTCCGGGATCCGGCCCAATGTTTGACTCGCTGCCCGCCCTGCCACCGGCGAGGTTGAGGTCTAGCGAGTTTTACAGCAGCAAGAGCCAGCAATGGCAAAATTATAGCGCTTGTGGACTCCCTAAGCCCATAGCCTCGTTCGTCGGTACGCCAGCAGGGATAGCAAGAAGGTGCCAATGGGTCGGGAACTGGCCGAGCCAACCTTACGCCAGACTCAACCCAAGCTCGACTCCGGATCCTGGAGTAGTAAGCGCAACCGTTCCACCGCCACCAGCTCCCAGGTCGGTAACCCCAAATGTTGAGCCATTTGAACCAGATGAGCAGGCCGTAGGTAGGCACCATCATTGCGGCAACTGCCCCGATAGAAAAGGCAGGCGGATCCCGCTGAGGCTTGGCCTTGAAACTCCAGATGGTAAAGCAGAGCCCGGGCGTTGAGCGGGTAGGGTTTGCCGGATTTGGAGCGTTTCTCAATCCAAATTTCTGAAGCATCTAGGATCCGATTCACCCAGGCTGACCAATCGGGGTCCGCGCCTTCAGCCCGGACGGTGAGTTGATACTCTGCTGCATAAACCGCCTCGGTGGCAGAGGGATCCCGCCGGTCGATCTCCCGGATGGCCTGGATGGGGATTTCGGCAGGCAGTTGTTCCCTGAGGCGAGCCTGCAGCTCCTCCGGGGTAAAGGGCAATCGTTCCCCAAAGAGGTAGCGGGGCAGCAGTTCCACATCCAAAATTTCACCGGATCCCACCTGTCCGATGGGCAGAGCATTGGCATTGGAAAGGCGCGGCATTGGGTGATACCCCCCACTGAAGGCTAAGGGCAAACCCGCTCGCCGACAGGCTCGTTCCCAAAGACGCATCAAGTCTAGGTGGCCCAACCAGCGCAGATCCCCGGTTTTGCCATAGGTGATGCGAAAGCGTTGGGCGGCCTGTTCCGGTTCGAGGGGATCGTTGGTGGGGGTGGGTTTGCTTTGCAGCGGCGGAATAGGGGCAGGGGGAAGGACAATGTTGTGACCAAACCCAGGGCCACAGATGCCACAGGCGGAACAGCCCTCAAAGGAACAGTCTTCGACGGTCATGGCCTCGAGGGCACGCCGATAATCTTTTTGCAGCCACTTTTTGTCGATACCGGTATCCACATGATCCCAGGGGAGAGGATCCTCTAGGTCAAACTCATGAATGGGCAGATGAGCATTGGGCAGGTCAGGCTCTGCTGCTGCCGCCGTTTCTTCCCCGCGATAGGCCCTCACCCAGGCCGCATAGGCAGCATCAATGTTTTCCCACCAGGCATCCATACCAGCCCCGGATCGCCAAGCCCGTTCGATCATCCGACCCAGAGAGCGGTCCCCTTTCCCAATTAGATCCTCCAGAATGCTGAAGCGAATATCCGTGAAGTGGGCTTTCACCCCCCGCAACGGCCGCAGCTCCTGTTTAAGCAGGGCCTGTTTCCGCTGGATATCGGCGTAGTCCACCCGATGCCACTGGAAGGGGGTATGGGGCTTGGGGGTGAAGTTGGAAATCGTCAAGGTAAAGTTCACCCGCTGACGACTAACAGCGGCACATTCCCGTTGCAACATCTGCACGGTGCGGGCAATCCCGATCACGTCCGCATCGGTTTCCCCCGGCAGCCCGATCATAAAATACAGCTTGATCTTGTCCCAGCCCTCTTGGGCGGCGGTGCGAATGCCCCGGATCAGATCGGCATCGGTCAGTCCCTTATTGATGATGTCCCGCAACCGTTGGGTACCCGCTTCCGGAGCAAAGGTGAGGCCGGAACGCCGGGATCCCTTCATAATGGCGGCAATTTGTGTATCGAAGCGATCCACCCGCTGGCTGGGCAGAGAAAGGGCGATGTGTTCGTTGAGAAGGCGATTGTGCAGTTCTGCCCCGACCGCCGGCAGCGACAGGTAATCGGAGCAACTGAGGGAAGAGAGGGAAAATTCGTTGTAGCCGGTTTTTTGTAAGCCTTGGACCACTGCCTCCACCAGTTGTTCGGGATCCACATCCCGTGCTGGACGGGTGAGCATGCCCGGTTGGCAAAAGCGGCAGCCACGGGTACAACCCCGCCGCACCTCCATCACCAGTCGGTCATGCACGGTTTCCACAAAGGGCACCAATCCGACGGAGTATTCCGGTTGCGGCATAGCCACCCGCCGCCGGATTCGGGTGGGTACCCCGGTCACCATCGGCTTGGGCGGGATCCCGGAGTAGAATTGCGGCACATACACCCCTGGCACCTGGGCCAGATCCAGCAACACCTCCTGGCGGGGCTTGTCTAGGGATTGGGCCAAAACCGCGCCGATCTCCGGCAGCACCTCTTCGCCATCCCCAAAGACAAAGAAATCAAAAAAGTCCGCAAAGGGTTCTGGGTTGGAAGTGGCTGTTGGCCCACCCGCAAAAATCAAGGGGCAATCCTGTACCCTCAGGGACTGTCGTTCTGTCCAGTGGAGCGGGATCCCGGCCAGATCCAGCATCTCCAGAATGTTGGTTCCCCCCAGCTCGTAGGCAAGGCTAAAACCGATGAGGTGAAACTCCCGCAAGGGACGGCGGGATTCTACCGCAAACAGCGGGATCCCCAACTGCCGCATGCGAGCACTCAGATCCGGCCCCGGCAGATAAGCACGGTCACACAGTTGATCCGATTGGGCGTTGAGGATGTTGTAAAGGATAAGGTGGCCCAGGTTGGAGGCCCCCACCTCGTACAGTTCTGGGTAACTCAGTACCCAGCGCACTTGGGCCGAGTCCCACGGTCGATGAGCGGCGCCAAACTCTTTCCCCAAGTAGCGAGCTGGGCGCTGAATCTCAGGGGTGAGCAGTTGATCCAGGTCAATCGGACCCAGCTGGGTGGAAGCAAGAGAAGGCATTCGCAATCCCAAAACACGTCAAAACAAATCTTGCAGATCTTCGAAGATCCAGATCTTGAGATCCTGATCCGACTCTAACCGCTGCGACTGTAGAAGTTAAGTTGCATTGGGGCGGATCCCTTCCAAAGTGATGATCTCTTGAATCACCGAGCGAACAATCGGGGCAGCCGTCGTTGACCCAAACGCATCTTCCCCACGCGGTTCATCAATGACGGCCAAAATCACATAATTGGGGCGAATGGCCGGAAAATAACCGACAAAACTGGTGATGCGTTTGCCCGGCAAATAGCCTCCCCGCGGGCCCGCCTTCTGGGCCGTGCCGGTTTTCCCGCCGATTTCATAACCCTCGATCTTGGCGGATTGCCCTGTGCCAAAGTCCACCACATCCCGCATTTGGGTGCGCACACTCAAGGTTGCCTGCTCCGAGAGAACCCGCACCGGTTGGGGTTGGGCGGATCCCCAGACCAGGGTATCAGTATCCTTCTCCACCAAACCCCGGACCACATGGGGCTGCACCTTCAATCCCCCATTGGCGATGATGCAATGCAAGCTGGCCAATTGCAGCGGCGTCAGGGCAAACCCTTGGCCAAAAGCTGTGGTAGCCCGTTCCACTGGCACCGTCAGAAATTGCCGCAGCGGCTTCAAACGGCTGGCGGGCTCGAAGGGCAAATCCACCCCGCTGCGCTCGTTGAGTCCCAGCCGCACCAAAGCATTGTAGTACTGCCGTGGATCCAGCTTGCGCATCAGATGCACCATGCCGACATTGCTGGATTGTCTGAGAATATCGGTGACGCTCATCCAGCCATGGGCTCCCCGCTGGTTGTAGTCGTAGTTTTGGATCGGCCATTGGCCGATGAGGATGCGCCCTTCGTCGTACACCCGTTCATCCGCGGAAAAAGCCCCAGCATCCAACCCAATGGCGATGTTAATCGGCTTGAAGGTGGATCCCGGCTCGTACAAATCGGTGACGGCCCAGTTGCGAAATAGGCCTGGGTCAAATTCGAAATAGCGGTTGGGGTCATAGGTGGGTTCACTCACCAAAGCCAAAATTTCTCCCGTTTGCGGTTGCAGAATGATCACCGTGCCCCGCAGCGCTTGAAACCGTTGCAGTTGCGTTTTCAGAGCAGCGCGGGCGGCCCGTTGCAGCCGCATGTCCAGGGTCAGTTGCAGCACCGTCTCGCGGGATTGCAGCAAACCCTCGGGTACTTCCGCCGCCAACAGTTGCCCATAGCCGTCGCGGGGAATGGTAACCGGCTGTACAGTACGCTCCATCAACCCTTGCTGGGAGTATTCCAATCCCGCTTGCCCTTGATGATCCAGATCCACATAGCCCACCACCTCAGCAGCCATTTCCTTTTGGGGATAAATGCGTTGCCGTTCGCTCACCAACTCCAGCCCATCCAGAAAGAGCGCCTGAATTTGATCCGCCACCTCCTGGGAAATCCAGCGCTCCACCCGCACAGCCCGATTGCTGGTGAGTTGTTCTGTCAGTTGCTCCACCGGACGACGCAACAGAGGGGCAAGGGCAGCAGCAATCTCCTGGGGGGTACGTTTGCCGAACAAGCGTGGATGGGCCCAGAGGGTATAGACAGGGCGATCAACCGCCAGAAGCTCTGCTTGCTGTTTGGCAATCGAGTGGCGATCCAGGATGGAGCGGCGGGGAATGAAGGGTCGTAACTGGGCACGCTGTTGGGCCTGTGCCCGCTCCTGCAACATCGGCGCCTGTTGATGCTGCAGGTAGACCAAACGCACCCCCGTCAGAAACAGGGCAATGACTAGTACCAAGCCAGTCATCCAGGTGCGAAAGTCCAGTTGCCGTACCGTCGGGATCCGATTCCCTAGGATCCACCGCAGCCATAGCCCCAATCGCTCGGGAAGGTACTGCCCTGGTTCGGCGCGGCGTCGGCGTGGGATCCGGACCGGCCCTGCATTCTCGGATAAAGACCGCTGGCCTGGACTCAGGGCAGGCTGACGCAAACGCGAAGCCCGTTTCAAGGCCAACCGAGATAACCCACCCCTAGACCTGCCTTCGAGCATGATTCCCATACCGATACCACCGCTAGTGTAGGTCGGAACTCCTGTGGCCGGGATCCCGATCTGTTCTAGATCGAGAACAACCCGTGTTGGGGCTATTGAATGGGAACTGATGAAAGATGGGAGAACTCTAGAGATCACAAACCCCGATGTGCCTCTCAACTTGGAAGCCGAACAGCACATGCCAGCGGATAAACCGGGGATCCTAATGCGGCGCAAATTGGCAGCCTTAATCAAAGCCCACAGTTAGCGTAAGAAGCTGGTCACCAACCACATCACCGCAAAAGTGATCCCCACCAACAGTGCTCCGGGAGCATCTCCACCCGTGAGGGGGATGGCAATGCCATAGGCCAGTAACAACCCCAAACTCAATCCTCCCAGGGCTAAGAGAAAGGAGCGAATGAAGCGCCGCTCTTTGCGGTAGAGAAAATAAATACAGGCCATCAACCCCAGTGCCAACTGCAGGGAAGGGTATTCATCAGGAGCTAAGACCACCCAACCGACCAATCCCCCTAAAATGCCAGCGGGCAAGAGGGTATCCGCAGCAGTAGGGGTATCCAGCCAGCGGTTAACCCAGCGCGGAGTTTGGTTGGCAGGTGGTGGTACACTCAGCTCCGGTTCAAGGGTGGTAGCCCGTTGTTCGGCATAGCGAATCCGGTCGGGGACGGCAATTTTGCCCTCTTTGCGCATGCGCAGCCGCTGCATCAAGATGGCATCGTAGGCTTGCTCCACCCGTTCCTGTTGTTGTTCATCCGCACTCAAGTTAGCCAGCAATTGCTCTCGCGCCGACTGAATCTCCTCGAAGGAGGCTTCTTCGCTGATTCCCAACACTTGATACGGACTCATCTCAGCCATGATGACCAGCCCTGGAACTCTCCAATACCTTAACCAAACCCAGCCCACAAGGCACTATGCCTCCGGCCCGCTGGCGCGTTCGTGCTCCGCACGGCGCGTAGCGCGATAGGAACCCACCAACAGGGGCTGAGTTCCCAACTCTACAAGGGATCCGGATCCCGGATTAGAAAGGAAGTGCCCTTGCAAACAACAGGCCACATGCTCCACAGCAGCGGCAGTGGTGGCTTTGCCAAGACTCAAGCGAATGGATCCCAACGCTTCCGCTTCTGAGTAGCCCATCGCCAAGAGGATGCGGCTGGGGATCAATTGGCCGCTGCTACAGGCGGATCCAGCACTGATGCCGATGCCTTGACGACTCATAGCTGTAACCAACATATTGCCCGGGATCCAGTCAGTACAGTAGCTGAGGTGATGGGGTAGGCGTTGTTGCAGATCGGGCGGCCCTGTCAGGGTCAGTCCAGGGATTCTCTGCAATGCCCTATCCAACTGGCGCTGCAAACGGCGCAACCGCTCTGTTTCCGCCTCTAATTCTTCAGCTGCTAAGGCCGCAGCCACCCCCAAGCCCACTATCCCCGGGATCCCTTGGGTGCCAGATCGTAAACGTCGTTCTTGGCCACCCCCCCGCAGCAAAGGTCTTAACTCCACCCCCGGTCGCAGATACAAGGCCCCCACCCCCTGCGGCCCATAGAGCTTATGGCCAGACAGCGAGAGCATATCGATGGGCAATTGCGCCAGATCCAACCGGATCCGCCCCACCGTCTGTACAGCATCCGTGTGGAACAGTACCCCGGCTTGGCGACAAATGTGGCCCAGTTCAGCAATGGGTTGCAGGGATCCCACCTCATTTTGGCCGTGCAGGATCGAGACCAAAGCAGTATTGGGCTGCAAGGCACCCTTTAACTGCTCGGGATCCACCTGTCCAAAGCGGTTCACCGGCAAGCGGGTCACCTGCCAGCCTTGGGACTGTAACTGACGGGCCGCATTTTCCACCGAAGAATGTTCAACGCTGGAAATAATCAGGTGTTGGGGGGTGGAATAGGCTTGGGCAACCCCGAACAACGCAAGATTATTGGACTCAGTGCCGCCGGAAGTAAACAGCAGCGATTCCGGCTCACAGTGGAGGAGATCCGCCACCTGCTGTCGTGCCCGCTCCATGGCCATTGCCGCCCGCTCTCCCCAAGCGTGCAAACTGGAGGGATTGCCCCAACTGTCCTGCATCGCCTGTTGCATCGCCTCGATCACCTCGGGCCGGGGCGGGGTAGTGGCGCTGTGGTCAAAATAAAGGGCGGGATCCAGAGGCAGCATGAACACACGCGAGGAACTCCATACTTCCTCATCTTAGTGTGCTCCCAATGGGGGGCCTGTCTGAGGGTAGGGGATTGGGCAGGATCCCTGTCGATTAAACCTCTTGTCGCAACCGTTCCAGCACTCCGCGGTCTTCAAGGGTAGAGGTATCGCCTGAAATACCAGATCCAGCAGCCAGATTGCGCAACAAACGGCGCATGATTTTACCCGAACGGGTCTTGGGTAAAGCATCCGTAAACCGGATTTCACTGGGTCGGGCAATCGCCCCAATTTCGGTAACGACGTGTTGCATCAGCTCTTGGCGTAGAGATTCGCTACCCTCTTGGCCATCTGACAAAATAACAAAGGCAACGATTGCTTCTCCTTTCAACTCATCCGGGCGACCGACGACAGCCGCTTCGGCAACCGCAGGATGAGACACCAAAGCGGATTCCAGTTCCATGGTTCCGAGGCGATGCCCCGCCACACTGATCACATCGTCCACCCGACCCATCACCCAAAAGTACCCGTCTTCATCTCGGTGGGCACCATCCCCGGCAAAGTAAAAGTACTGCCCATCCTTGGGGGGGATCTTCTCCCAGTAGCTGGCTCGAAATCGCTGCGGATCCTTGTACACGGTGCGCATCATCCCCGGCCAGGGCTGGCGAATCACCAGATACCCCCCTGCGGGCGCGGGATCCCCTTCCAAATCCACCACATCCGCTTGAATGCCTGGAAAAGGACGGGTGGCGGATCCCGGTTTGGTTGCCGTCACCCCTGGCAAGGGGGAGATCATGATACCGCCAGTTTCCGTTTGCCACCAAGTATCGACAATCGGGCAGCGTTCGTTGCCGATGACGGTGTGATACCAGATCCAGGCTTCTGGGTTAATCGGCTCACCAACGGTACCCAACAAACGCAAGGAAGACAGATCGTGTTGGCGGGGCAGGGCATCCCCGCTTTTCATGAAGGCGCGAATCGCCGTCGGGGCTGTGTAGAAAATGGAAATCCGATGCCGAGCGATCAACTCCCAAAAACAATCGGGCTTAGACGGTCGGGGGGCTCCTTCGTACATAAAGACGGTGGCCCCGTTGGACAAAGGGCCGTAGACGATGTAGCTGTGCCCCGTAATCCAACCAACATCGGCAGTACACCAGTAGATATCTTCTTCCTGCAGATCGAAGATCCACTGACAGGTGATATGGGCGTAGAGGTTGTAGCCGCCGGTGGTATGGACAACGCCTTTGGGTTTACCGGTGGTGCCGGAGGTGTAGAGGATAAACAGCATGGCCTCTGCATCCATCGGTTGGGCCGGACAGTCCTCGCTGACGGTGGGGGCCAGTTCATGCCACCAAATATCTCGGCCTGGGGTCATCTCCACCGCTTGCCCCGTCCGCTGCACCACCAGGACTTTTTCAACGCTCGGTACCCCCTCTGCCAGCGCCAGATCCACCTGGGGCTTCAGGGGAACGATGGCATCTTTGCGCCAACCCCCGTCGGCTGTGATCACGGCTTTGGCTTCTGCATCCCGCAGCCGATCCTTGAGAGCCTCGGCACTAAACCCCCCAAACACTACTGTATGAGCCGCCCCAATTCGGGCACAGGCCAGCATGGCCATCGCTGCCTCGGGGATCATCGGCATGTAAATCCCCACCCGATCCCCCGTTTGGATGCCCAACGCTTTTAGACCATTGGCGAAGCGACAGACCTCCTGATGCAGTTGTTCATAGGTCAAGGTGCGAATATCGCCCGGCTCTCCTTCCCAAATCAAGGCGGTTTTGTGGCGGCGGCCATTCTCCAGATGACGATCCAGGCAGTTGTAACTGAGGTTCAGTTGTCCTCCCACAAACCACTGCGCTTGCGGCGGATCCCACTGTAAGACCTGCTGCCAGGGTTTGAACCAGTGCAATTCCTCACGCGCCAACCGTTCCCAAAACCCCAAGGGATCCCGTTCGGCCTCTCGACAAAGCTGTTCGTAGCGTTCGGGGGTGATGCGGGCTTGTTGGGCAAAGGCAGGAGGCGGTGGGAAAAGGCGGTTCTCCTGCAGGATGGATTCGAGCGTTGGTTGAGACATGACAACGGTGAGAAGGGATCCGAATACAGACCTAGGCAAGGGGTAGTGTAAGGGATCCCGTGGGTGGGCTCAATTGGCTGTAAGGATTCTTCGGATGTTGAGAGGTGCTCAGTCGGAGATTCAAGCAATCCGTAAGTTAAAAGCCTGGGCGACCTGTTCGGTTCCCATTCAAGACTTGCCCAATTGTAGCGTTGGGGTTTTCCAACCCAAGCACGAGATCCAACCGGTCAGCGCGGCAAGCCCTTATCGCAACAAAGCTGCCCCCCAACCAAATAAACCATCCACCAGCAATGTGTTCAAAACGGCTCCCGCAAAAGCCCAATGATGTAACCGCCGGGATCCCTGAATCATCCACAGGCCGACCCCCAATAACAGCAGTCCCAAACCAATTCCCCAAGTCACCCCCAATGGAGTTGCCATCTTATCAAGAGCGGCCATGAAGGGTATCACCGCCTGATCCAAACGGTCGAACTGCATTGCCTGTCGCCACTCCGGCAGCAAACCAACTGAATGAATATAAAGATCAGTGATCGCCGTGCCCCAAAGAGAGCCGAGATAAAACCAGGTACCAATGCGGGCAAACCGTTGCCGTGCTCCCCACCCCACAATCGGGATCCCTAGGGCTTCTACGGGCATATGCCAAAGGGGCTCAAACCGCAACCAACCCCAATAGAGGGATCCCGCCAACCAAGTCAGGGTGAAGCCGTAGAGCAAATCTCCCCAGATACGGGTACGGGACTGGGAGTAGAGGTGCAAACTGAGGGCCAGCCAGCCCAAAGACAACACCAAACTCACCCAAGGGGCATAGCGCACCAGAGGCGCTTGTAGAAAAACCGGCAGGCTGACCAATAAAGCAGACATCCCCCCCATGACATAGGCAGGCTTGAGGCGTTTTCCGGAACGAAGAGAGCGAGAATGGATTCCTGCTAGGCTCTGGGACTGGAGCAAAGGCTCATCCCGGAACGGCGGCAAAAAAGGTGTAGAAGACAAAATGCAATATTAAAAACCTTTACATCAGTTAACATAGCACCTTCTCTGTCCTTGCCTGCCCTCTAATGGAGGGCAATTCTCCAGTTCCCAATGGCTTGATAAGGGCAGCTTGGTGAGGACAGAGGCGGGAACAGGTGTTGATGGGGATCCCTGTGCCTCCTTGAGTTGAGCTGAGATTGGCATTCCATTCCTAGGGATGTCAGGGTGAGAGGGAAGAGGTTGCGGAGGAAACAGGATGGGTTTACTTTTGGCAGGAGACATTGGGGGCACCAAGACCAGCCTCAGCCTTGCCGATGCCCGGGATCCAGAGCACAGCCTGTGGCATTGCCGCTATCCCAGCCAAAACTATCCCAGCCTAACCCCGATTGTGCAGGAGTTTTTGGCGCAAGCTCAGCGGGAGTTGGGTCGGGATCCCCAACCGGTGGCCGCTTGTTTTGCCGTTGCTGGCCCGGTAGTGGAGCAAAGGGCTAAGGTCACCAACCTACCCTGGGATCTACAAGCCAGCCAGTTGGAAGTGGACCTGGGGATCCCTCATGTGGCCTTAATCAACGACTTCAGCGCTGTGGGGTACGGCGTGCTTACCCTAAAAGACAAAGACCTGGATACCCTGCAAGCAGGCAAGCGGCAACCGCAGGCCCCCATTGGTGTGATTGGGGCAGGTACTGGGTTGGGGCAGGCTTACCTCACCTGGGGAGAAGGCGGCTACCAGGTTCACCCCAGCGAAGGGGGACATGTGGATTTTGCACCGCGAACCCCCTTGGAATGGGAGTTGTTGAGATATTTGCAACAACGGTACGGGCGCATCTCCACCGAGCGGGTGGTCTCGGGGCAGGGGATTGTTGCCATTTACCAATTTCTGCGGGATAGCGGCTGGGGGCAAGGAGAGGCGCAGTTGCTGGCCCAAATTCAGGCTTGGGAAAAAGGCGCTGAACATATCGACCCCGCAGCCCAAATTGCCAATGCAGCAATGGAAGCCCGGGATCCCTTGGCGGTGGAATGTCTACGTCTGTTCATCAGCCTCTACGGGGCTACGGTCGGAAATTTTGCTCTGCAACTGTTGCCACGAGGAGGGCTATTCATCGCCGGCGGCATTGCTCCTAAGCTGTTGCGCCTGTTGCACCAAGGGGAGTTTTTGCCCTCGTTTTTGGATAAGGGTCGAATGCGTCCCCTGCTAGAGCAGTTATCGGTTCAGGTGGTGGTCAATGCACAGGTAGGTCTTATGGGAGCGGCTGCCTATGCCTCTACTCTTTAGAAAATCCTTTAGAAAATCTTAAATAATCTTAAACAACTGCCGAGATCGGATCCCTTCGGATGACTGTTACACCGGATACGGAATGGCGAATCTGTTTCCTCTACGATGCTGCCAGGCTTTCCGGGTGAGCCTTTGAGCTGCAAAATCCGGGAAAGTCTGCACAATATGGCTCAGAATAACAGTTTAATGGTTCAAGATAGTTCAGGCTTGAATTGTCAAGTTCCTGTACGCCCGCCAGAAGAGGGCGGGATTTCTTTTTTTATTGATGGACTCAGAAAGTTGACTTAGAGGAAAGTGCCATGCTGGTTACCCAACAGCCCGTTCTCAAACGCTTCTGGTATCCGGTGATACCGATGTCGCTCCTGCAAGAGGGGCCGCAGTCTTTTACCCTGTTGGGACAGCCTTTGGTCTTGTGGTTGGATAAAGAGGGCAAACCGGCAGCCGTGGAGGATCTCTGTTGTCATCGCTCTGCACAGCTCTCCAAAGGAATGGTGTGTGATGGCCATATCCGCTGTCCCTACCATGGCTGGGAGTTCAACGGCTCAGGAACCTGTGTCAAGGTGCCCCAACTGACCGAAGACTTCATTCCCCGCAGCTACAAAGTGGCCGCATATCTCTGTCAAGAACGCTACGGCTATGCTTGGGTGGCTTTGGCGGATCCCTTGCTGCCCATTCCCGAAATTCCGGAAGCGGCGGATCCCAGCTATCGGTACATTCACGAGTTTTACGAGCCCTGGGCCTGTAGCGGTCTGCGCTTCATGGAAAACTCTTTTGACAGTGCCCACCCCCACTTTGTCCATGGCCATGGCAAAACCCATGGGGATCAATCCAACCCGGTGCCGCCACCTCTGGATGAGGTGACTGAGCTGGAGGATGGCCTGCTGGTGCGTCACTGGATGGAGGTGATCAACCGCGAACTCCAGAAAAAGAACCTGAACATGGAAGAGGAAAGGACCATCCGTACCAATGTGCGCCGCTGGTATATGCCCTTTGCCCGCACCCTAAAAATTCACTATCCCAACGGCCTCCACCACCTGATCTTCTCGGCAGCCACCCCCATCGATGATGGCCACAGCCAGTTGGTGCAGTTTGTCTATCGCAACGACACAGAAGAACAAGCCAAAGCCGCCGATATCATCGCCTACGACCGCCAGGTGACTGAAGAAGACCGCGAAGTCTTGGAAACCACCGACTACGATACGCCCCTCGATATTCAAGCCGAACAACACATGGCTTCTGATAAACCCGGGATCCTGATGCGCCGTAAGTTGGCAGCTCTGTTGAAGGCGCATGGAGAAATTGAACAACGACGTGCTCCTGTTTGAACAAGGGGATCCCTTTTTGACCCTAGTGCTCACCTTCAGAGGGATGTTCTGGCCCTGGATCCCTTGTTTTATTGTGCTGGGTCAGGAGTTCAATCCTATTCGGAATCTACTCGGAATCTATTCAGAGTCTATTCAGAATCTGTTGACACCCATAATCCGTCACTGCTGGGGTAGCAATGGTTCAAAAATGTCGCTCTATTTTGCCGAAGAATGACATCTCAGGAGAATCCGAATCGTGATTTGGTTCGTATTCAACTTAACCTGTCCCCTGTTTGAGGAGATTGTTTCCATGTTGTTCAGTGTTTCTAATGTTCAGACCCACAAGGTTTTCAAGCTTTTTTGTGGCTTTTGCCTAGCGGCTTTGTTATTTCTCAGTGGTTGTGGCAGCAGTAGTGGCTCGGGTACTACTCTTTTGCCTCCGCCTCCTGGGGATGTGGTGTCTACCGCTGCCTTGACCCTTTCTCCCGATGTTGAGGTGCCTCCGGTAACGGTGCCCAGTTCTGCCAGTGGCAGTGCAGTTGTCACCCTCAACCAAACCACCCGTACCCTAAGGGTGCAGGGCAATTTCACCAACTTAACCACTCCCCTTCTCCCCATCGCTGACTTTGGCCCCGGCCACATTCACATTGCCCAACCTGAGGCAGGACAATCCTTTACGCAGGCCACAGGGCCGGTGGTTTTTGTCTTGAATATGTTGCCCAATCCAGGAAATCAGTCGGGGAGCTTCCAATTGGAAACCAGCCTCACCCCCGAGCAAGTAACCAGCTTTCTAGCTGGTGCCTACTACATCAATATCCATACCGAGGCCAATCCACCGGGAGAACTGCGCGCCCAGGTGGTTTTCCCACTCTAGAGGGTTGAATTCCACCCAATTCCACCTAACAAAATCCAGGGATCCCGGCTGGGATCCTTTTCTGTTTCAGGTTGATTTCAGATTGAGAGGCAGGTGCAACGGGTTATTGGCTACACTCCTTCACAGGCTGACTCCGGCAAGGGTTGCGTCCCTGGTGCTGTGTAGGACAGGGATCCTTCCTTCGATTGATCCGGTGCGAGATAATAGGGGAAGGAGTCGTAAGCTTCCAGAAGAAGATCGGATCCTGGAAAAATTGGCTATTCTGTGAATGGTTTTGGCAAATCCTGACCCATACCCATGACAACCCCAACGCCAAGGCCGGTGGGAGGAAACGATGGCTGACTATAATCGCGGCATCATGAAGTTCAACGGGGCGGATAGCCCGATTGTTGTTCTGATTTCGGCAGTTATTGTGGCCGGAGTGGTTTCGACCTTAATCTGGTGGGCGCTGCACTTCGCCTACACTGCTTGAAGTCTCAGCGAACTTTTGCCCCAGAACCTGAACTTTCCCAGCTTGTTTGGGAGGAAGGGGTTTTGCAACGACTGCGGGAGTCTTTGGGGCGTTGGTACCGCGCCCATGGTCGGGATCTCCCTTGGCGGCACACTCAGGATCCCTATGCGATTTGGGTTTCAGAGGTGATGTTGCAGCAGACCCAGGTGGCAACGGTGATCCCCTATTTCCAGCGTTGGATGCAGGCGTTGCCCCGGATCCCCGACTTGGCTGCCGCTCCCCAACAACGGGTGCTCAAACTTTGGGAGGGCTTGGGCTACTACCGACGCGCCTTAAACCTGCACAAAGCCGCCCAGATCCTCATGCAGGAGCAGCAGGGCACATTTCCCACTGATCTGGAGACGGTTCTGGCGTTACCAGGGATTGGACGGACCACCGCTGGCGGGATCCTCAGCGCTGCTTTTAATCAACCTGTGCCGATTCTGGATGGCAATGTGAAGCGGGTGTTGGCGCGTCTGGTTGCTTTGCAACACCCTCCAGCCCAGTGTTTGCCCCTCTTGTGGCAGCTTTCGGAACAAGTATTGGATCCCGTGCAGCCCCGGCGTTTCAATCAAGCGCTCATGGACTTGGGAGCAACAGTTTGTCGCCCCAAACAGCCGCGCTGTGGAGAATGTCCTTGGCAAGCGGAATGTAGCGCCTACAATCGAGGTCAACACCACCAGTTGCCTATGTCTGTGCCTCGTCCTAGCCGTCCCCACAAGCAAATTGCCGTGGCGATCGTTTTGCGAGGAAAAGAAATCCTCATTGACCAACGACTAGAAACCTCGATGCTAAGCGGGTTGTGGGAGTTTCCGGGGGGGAAAATTGAACCGGGGGAAACGGCGGCTGAATGTGTGGTGCGGGAAGTTAAAGAAGAAATCGGTATCGATATTGAAGTGGTGACGGAACTGGCCACCATTGAACATGCCTACACCCATTTCACTATTACTTTGATTGCCTTCATCTGCCGCTATTTGAGTGGGGAAGCCCGTCCCCTGCAGTGTACTGAAGTCCGTTGGGTCCGTCCGGCAGAACTCTCAAAATTTCCCTTCCCAGGGGCCAATCAAAAGTTGTTTCCTTACCTGCACGCCTGGCTGGCTGAACAAAGGGGAGCACTGGATAGCGAATCAAGTCGGGATCCCTGACTGGCTTATCCCTGAGCCAGAGGGGCAAGGGACACAAGCGCTGTTGCGCAAACAAGTGAAGGGGCTGTAGTGTATCTGATGTATCTGGCCTTTGCTGCGTGACTTCCCCGTTACCTATTTCACTACCTATTCACCTATTTCACGCCGTTCTTAGCGGATTCGTCTTTATTCTTCTCTGCTGCGTGTGCCACTCCTGCGAACTGCTCTTTTGCGCCGTTGGTTATCTGTAGCGCCGGATACTCCTGTGCTAGAGGCCATTCGCTGCACGGCCCAAAGGGATCCCGCGATTCCAGCCGTTGTCTGGGTGGAACGGGGCAAGCATCTCCTGGGATATCTCTCTGCGTTGGATCTGCTACAGGCGCTTCATTCAGGGATCCCACCCCATACCTGCGTACAGGATTTGACTTGGAGAGAGCCGCAGGGGATCCCTTGGCCAAAGCGAGCCGTCGAACAGGAGCTGCGTTTTTTACTGGATGCCGCTCGCCTCTTGACGCAACAGCAAACGGAAGCCTTACCCGTTTTGGATGCCAAAGGACACCTGAAAGGAATCCTCACCCCCCATAGCCTATTGCAAGCCCTCAATCCAACCAAACTCCTACAGCTCAATTCAGTGGAACCCTGGATCCAGCCTTTGCAGCTACAGGCACCTGCAGATCTGTCTCTGGGAGCAGTGTTGTCGTTGCTAGTCCACCATCGGGTCACATCGTTGTTGCTATGGGATCCCCAGCGCCAAACACCCGTCGGTTGGATCCAGGCCGAGCAAGTGTTGCAGATTGCTCAAGAAACTCCCAATTGGCAATCCTTACCCGCCCAAACCCACTGTCTCCCCTATGGAACACCTCTGGATGCTTCTGAACATTTGGGGTCGGTCTACGAATGCTTGCGGCAGGAGCCGAGTCAGAAACTGTTGGTGGTGAATCGCCGGGCGCAAGTTATGGGATGGGTAGGCCCACAGGAGTTGTTGCACATTCTGTTGCCCGAGCAATTGTTTCTCAGTCATCTCAGTCAACATGAGGGCGAAGCAACCGAGGAATTACCGGCAGATTTTCTACGTCAGCCTGGGGATAAACCCTTACCCACGAACCTCAATCCAGAGTCTGTTGCTTTGGATCAGTTCAAACGCCGTTGGGCAGAAGAGGCCCTGCGCAAAAGTGAAAGCCTACGCCATGCCATTTTGTCCCACATACCTGCTGTCATTTGGTTGGTGGATCGAGAGCTGCGTTACACCTATTTTTCCGGGGCCAACTTACATCAGTTTGGCATCGATCCACAGGCGGCTCTGGGCAGAACCCTAGCGGAAGTGTACGGGGAATCCGAGGAGGGCTGGCACAGTCGGCATCATCGCCTGGCCCTACAAGGGATCCCTTGTGCCTATGAAGCCAAAGTAGCCGGGATCACTTATGAGTGCCGGGTGGATCTCCTGCCCAATCAGGAAGGGGTGATTGGCATTGCCATCGATATCAGCGAGCGCAAAGAAGCAGAAGCCCGACTGGAGCATTTGGCCCACTACGACCCCCTAACCCAACTGCCCAACCGCAGCCTATTTCAGCGCCGCTTGCAAGAGTTCCTCCAGCAGCCCCATCCCTTGGCAGTGTTGTTTTTGGATTTAGACGATTTCAAAACCATCAACGATAGCCTGGGCCACAGTGCCGGGGATCGGGTGCTCCAGCTCATTGCCAAACGGTTGCAAGAACAGGTTCCAGCCGGAGATTTGATGGCGCGTATGGGGGGAGATGAGTTTACCTTTATCCTCACCCACCTGGACAATCCCAAGCGGGCCCTCAACTTGGCCCAGTCTCTGTTGGATACCTTTGATCAGCCGATTTTGCTTGACAACCATGAGCTGTACGTCAGCGGCAGCATTGGCATCAGTTTTTACCCACAGGATGCCACCGACCTAGATAGCCTGGTGCAGTATGCCGATGCCGCTATGTATCGAGCCAAAGCCCAGTCCCGCAACAGTTATCAGGTTCATCACTCCGACCCTCAGCCAGAAGCCCTAGGTCGCCTCACCCTAGAAAGCCGTCTGCGCCGTGCCATTGAGCAAGATCAGCTGCAGGTGCTCTACCAGCCCCAATGGGATATCAACGGGCAAAAAATTGTCGGGGCAGAAGCTCTGGTGCGCTGGGATCCCTCCAGCCCAGAGTCTTTCTCACCCGAGCAGTTTATCCCCCTAGCGGAAGAAACCGGGTTGATCTTGCCCCTAGGGGAATGGGTATTGCGGCGGGCCTGCGCCGAAGCTCAACGTTGGCGTACCCAAGGCTGGCCGGAGATTACAGTGGCGGTTAATCTATCGATGCGACAGTTCCAACAGCAGGATATGGTGACACGGCTGAAAAGTATCTTGGCAGAAACCCAACTGCCCGCTGCTGCTTTGGAAGTGGAAATCACCGAGACCACCGCTGCCAAAGATTTTGAACAAACTCTCGAGATTCTACGCCGGCTTTACCATCTGGGGGTGAAGTTGGCCATCGACGATTTTGGTACCGGCTATTCATCCATCAGCTACCTGAAGCGATTCCCCTTGCACAAGCTCAAGATCGATCGCTCCTTCATCCGCGATTTGAACACGACGATGGTGCCCCTGAGCCGCTACGAAAAGAGCGATATTGCTGTGGTAGCTGCCATTATCGATCTGGGCCATAGCTTGGATTTGCGGGTGGCCGCCGAAGGGGTAGAGACCCTCTCACAATTGGATATTTTGCAAAACCTGAAGTGCGATGAGGTGCAAGGTTTTTTGTTGGGGCGTCCCGTCACGGCAACAGATTTTTTGCAGCAATTGCGTGAACATGCATAATCCGCCAAATGGCCTAGATGGAGCTAGCCCTGTTCTTCCAAGACATCCGATAGGATAAAGGGAGTTCTGCTTCCGTAAGCCACGGATATGCTCGTCACTCTGGAAAAAGCGGGAGAAATTCTCGCCAAGGGATCCCATGCAGCCATTACTACCACTGATGGCAAGATCGCCCTGGTACCCAAGGGCAAAGAAACCTTGAAGCTGACCTCCACTGAAGCTGTCAATATGATGTTTTACGTTGTCCGTTCCACAGAACCAGCGGAAACGGTAATGGTGCAACTGGAGGAAGCCATTGCCAAGGCTCAGGCTCCAGACCCCGCCGAAGAACGGGCCAGAAAATATCGGGAAATTCGCGGCACCTAGGGGATCCGGTGCAGTTGGGTGTGGATTCGGATCCCCTACAGGGGATTAAAGACTGGAGGGGCTAAGGGCGACGAGTTTTCCGTCGGTCGTCCACCCTAGCAACATGGGATCCTGCGGTTGAATGGGTTGGCCAGTGAGGGCACAACGCTGAGCTTGGTGGGCCGTGGCGGGGAAGCTGGCTTGAATATCGGCGGGGCTAAGGGTAAGGCTGTCTCCGGAATGACGGTGCACGTAGCTCCAAAGAATTTCCCGTACCAAGGCCTGATAGCCCTGATCCCCGGCCAGCAACTTGAGCCGATCCTTAAGTTCCCGTTCCAGTCGAATGCTGGTCACCTCCATTTCGGTGGTGGGAATGCGGGGTGTGGTAGCAGTGCTCATGAAGGGATCCTCCCGAACCAGTATGTATTACTTCTGTAGTATAACCTCCCTTCGTCCCCGTGACCTGAAGGCTTGTCCTATGATGGTGGGACTAAAAGCCCTTGAGTTATGGTTTCTTTTCTGGTTAACCGCGCGGATCACCCTCTGACCTCTGAACAGCTGCAAGGAGGGTTTCACGCCCTCTCGGATCCGATTCGCCTGCAGGTGCTGCAACTGTTGCAGGGTCGGGAATTGTGTGTTTGTGATCTGTGTGAAATTTTGGAAGTCAGCCAGTCGAAGCTGTCCTTTCACCTGAAAACCTTGCGAGATGCGGAACTGGTCAATGCTCGTCAGCAAGGACGTTGGATTTACTACAGTCTTAATTCGCCTCGCTTTCAGCTCCTCCAGCACTTTTTGGATCAACTAGGGCAAGCGGACCCTCCCGAAGCTGCGACCCCCTGTGCAGAAGACGCCTAAATCTCCCACAGGGATCCTTCAGGAGTTCGGCTCCGATTGGTTGCTGGCCTTAAGGGCCTGTTGGTGCTTATCGGCCCCCTTGGCAGCGGCTGAAATGGCCCAAACCGCCACCACGTTTATCGATGCCATGATGATGGGTTGGCTGGGGGAAGAGACCTTGGCGGCTGGGGCTTTGGGAACAACCCCTTTGGCGGCTCATCAAATGGCGATTCAAACGGCAGCGGTGGCCTTTGCGGTGGTTAGGGGCATTTCCTATGGGGCTACGGTGCAGGTGGGGCAGCAGTGGGGAGCGGCCAACCGACCTGGAACTCGCGCGGCAGGATGGGCGGCATTGGCCCTCGGTTCGGTATTCATGCTGGGGGTAGCGGCGGTTTTTCAATGGGTGGATGGGGGGCAGGTGATCGCGGCGGGAGCGTTGCGGGGGTTAAAAGATACGCGGATCCCGTTTTTGATCGGGGTTTTGGCCTACTGGGGGGTGGGTTTGCCGACTGGCTACTGGCTGGGTTTTGGCGTAGGGATGGGCGGATTTGGCCTCTGGTGGGGGCTGGCGATAGGGCTGACGGTGGCTGCTGTTATCCTGACCGTGAGATTTGCCCGGTTAACCCGTTGAACACCCGTTGAATACCTGGAGCACAAAGGATAACCAGAATTCCGTTTGTGTCAGGTTACAACTGAATTAAGCAATCGGGCCAAGGTACTCCATGATCTCGCCATCTGAGGCAATGGCACTGCTGGAGCAAGCCATTGATCCTTGTATTCTTGTGTTTGATCCTTCTGATGCTTTGGTGCGGATTCGCGAACAGTTTGTGCAATCCTCCCACGACTACGCCTTCCTACTATTCTCTTCCGGTGAATGGGGATTTTTGCAGGAGAGTCAACTGTATCGGCAATGGCTCCAGACCCACTGTTCACCGGCTATCACTGCTGCGGATCTGGCTTGGGAGCGGGTTCTGCCTGTCCAACTAGAGGCCTACCGCAACCCTGAAGACCTGCTGATCTGGATGAGCCAACAGGGGATCCCTTCTTGCCCGGTTGTGGATGCCAACGGCCAGGTGTTGGGGGCCATCCGCCGGGAACAGCTGCAGCAGGTGTGTTGGCAAGTGGCCCAGCAACAGGCCCAAACCTTTCAGCAACTGTTGGATAACTCCCCCGATGTGATCGAGCGTTTTGATCTCAACCTGCGCCATCTTTATGTCAGTGGTGAACTGTACCGACTGAGCGGGATCCCTGCCGAACAAATGATGGGCAAAACCTGCCGCGAGGTGGGACTGTCGGAAGCGATGGTGACAATTTGGGAGGCGGCAGCCGAAGCGGTGATTGCCACCGGGCGGGGGAGAACAATTGAGTTTGAAACAGAGACCCTAAAAGGGATCCGCACCTTTGAGATGACCATTTCCCCAGAATGGAATGGGGCAGGGGCATTGGAGTCGCTGTTGTGTATTTCGCGGGATATCAGCGAGCGCAAACAGGTCGAAGGGGCCCTTAAACACAGTGAAACGCGGTTTCAAAACTTGGTGTCTAATATCCCTGGAGCTGTCTTTCAATATGTGCTGCATCCAGATGGAACCGATCAAGTCACCTACATGAGTCCCGGTTGTTTTCAGTTGTGGGAATTAGAGGCCCAAGCGGTACAGGAAGATGCCCGTCCACTGTGGCAAATGGTGTTGGAAGAAGATCGCCCTGCCATGGTCGAATCGGTGGTGAGATCTGCTCAAACTTTAGAACCTTGGCACTGGGCCTGGCGAATTCGCACCCCCTCTGGACAACTCAAATGGCTGGAAGCCGCAGGACAACCGCAGCAACTTGAAAATGGCGATGTCTTGTGGGACACGATGATTTTGGATGTCACCGCCCGCAAACAAGCAGAACAGGCCCTTCAAGAACAATTTGCCCAATCGCAACTGCTCCATCAAATCACCCAAGCGATCCGTGACTCTCTTGAAATCCAGGATATTTTCCGCACCACCACGACCGGAATTGGCCAGCTCATTCCCGTGGATCAAGTTTCCATTAACCAATATCTGCCCGCCGAAGGCATTTGGCGTCGGCAAGCGGCCTATTCTCCCTTGACAGAAGTCATTGAAGAGGAAGACCTGGTAATCCCTGATCGGAACAATCCCATTGCTAATTTATTGAAACAGGGACAGGTCATCCGCATTGACAACACTGCAACCGTGTCTGATCCAGTCAATGTCAAGATCTCGGAACGCTATCCCGGCGCTTGGTTGATTGTCCCCATTCGTATCGGCTCGGAAACCTGGGGAGGACTTTCCCTCTTTTTCCTGAATCAGACCTATCCTTGGACAGATCAGCAGGTTCAACTTCTGGGTCAGATAGCCAATCAACTGGGCATTGCTATTCAACAATCTAATTTGGTGCAGCAACTGCGAGAAACCAATGATGAACTGCGATACCAAGTGCAGGTGCGCAATCAAGAACTCCAAAGACTGGTGAATCACGAACAACTGCTGCGGTGGTTGAGTGATGAGATTCGCTCTAGTCTCAACGAAGAAGATGTTTTGCAAGCAACCGTTTCTGAGCTAGCGCAAGTTTTTCACCTCTCTTGCTGTAACATTAACTTCTTTGACCCTCCTCAACTGCATAACTTTGGTGTTGATTTGCCAGAATCTTTGTCGTATCAGGTTGCTTACGAAGATACGGTTTATGATGAGAATTTACAGGGATCCCTGCTAGAGGTGAATCTCGATTCTCTCTCACAACTGCTACAAGGGAAGACGATGTATTTTTGTCGCCTCTGCGAACCTTGGCCGCGGACGGTTAATGTGGTGTGTTCCATCGAAAATGAGCTACAGATACTGGGCTTTTTACGACTGATGCGTTCACAGGATCAGGAGTTTACCTCTGCCGAGATCCGCTTAGCCAAACAGGTGGCCAGCCAGTGTGCCATCGGGATCCGTCAAGCCCGCCTCCATGCTGAACTACAGCAACAGGTACAAAAACTCACTGAACTGAATCAGATGAAAGAGGATTTTCTCAATCTGGTTTCCCATGAGTTGCGCACCCCCCTTACTTCTATGCGCATGGCGATGAAAATGATGGAACTCAAAGGGATCCCGGATACACATACTCAATACTTCAGCATCTTAAACAATGAATGGGCCAAAGAATTGGAGCTGGTAAATAATCTCCTTGATTTGCAACGGCTGGAATCCGGTAGCCAAAACATTGAACTGGCTAACGTTCGCCTGCAATATTGGATCCCGGTTTTGTTGGAGGGGTTTCTGTTGCGTGCTCAAGAGCGCCAATTGAATCTGTTCTGCCAGATTCCGTCAGACTTGCCCCCCCTTACCACAGATAAATGCCTACTTGACCGAATTTTGAGTGAATTAATCAACAACGCCATCAAGTACACTCCCCCCCATGAACAGATGGCTCTCCTGACATTTTGGTGTCGATAGTATAATGAGATACTGAGTTCCATGACGAACATTGGTTCCTCTTGATAAGTTATTGGGTCTTGCTGGAGTCAAAATCCAAGAGTTTGTAGAGTTA
>NZ_JAFIRA010000013.1 GCF_022848905.1 Thermostichus vulcanus str. 'Rupite' | reverse complement strand
AGACAAGATCTAGAGAAGAAGAATCTAGGGAGGAATTCAGGAACAATCCGAGGTGGGAAGAGGGAAAGAGTTGGAAGAGCCAATTGAACAACCTGCATTTGCTGATTGAGCCTTGGAACTATTTGAGCAATCTTGCGAGTTGGTTGAGAGTTTATACTATTCCTGAACTATCGATAGGTCTATTCCGACTCATCGAGAAGTTAAATTCATCCCGATGGCCTTGGATGTCTACCTCAATCCTGTTCTCCTCTGCTTAGAGTGACGAAAGAGGGATATTTTCTTAGCTGAACAACGAGTGGAGTGATGGAAGGAATCAACAACAAGCTTAAACTTATAAAGCGGCAAGCTTATGGATTTACTAACTTTGAAAACTTCCGTGCCCGTCTGTTGGCCTGCTTCTCTCGTTAGTTACGCTTATCACCATAAAGTCAGAAGAGCCTAATTTTTCAGGCGCTAGACCTAATGATTGTGCCCTATATCGCATATCCCCCAGATGAGGGGAGGAACGGGTACATTGGTTGCTCTGGAGTTGCTCTGGAGCGGCGATGGAGCACAGATACTTCCTGATGTCCCTATCCGGCTTGGCTACGCAATTGCCGCAGTAACCGCTCAAACTCTTCCGGGAGAGGGGCTGTGAATTGCATCGGTTGGCCGCTGCGCGGGTGTACAAACGAGAGTTTCCAGGCATGAAGGGCTTGGCCCCTGAGTTTGACAGGGCTGCTTTTGCTCTGGGTATAGAGGGGATCCCCGACAATTGGCAGGCGCAAATGGGCAGCATGAACCCGAATTTGATGGGTACGCCCGGTTTCTAGCTCAAACTGCATTAGGCTGTAGTTGCCCAATCGCTCCAGTACCTGCCAGTGGGTCACCGCTGCCCGACCTTTGGGAGGTTCCACCACCGCCATTTTCTGACGATCCACCGGGTGCCGCCCAATCGGAGCCGAGAGGGTGCCATGGCTTTGGGCTGGACGACCCAGCACCACCCCCAAGTAGATGCGTCGAGCCGTTTTGGCCTGGATTTGGGCTTGTAGGTGTTGATGGGCCTGATCCTGTTTGGCGATCACCAAGGCCCCGGTGGTGTCTTTGTCAAGGCGATGGACGATGCCGGGACGTTGGGCGCCGTTGATGCCGGAAAGATTGGGGCAATGGGCCAAAAGGGCATGCACCAAGGTGCCGCTGCTGTGACCGGGGGCGGGATGCACCACCAAATCGCGGGGTTTGTTGATCACGATCAAGTCGGCATCTTCGTAGAGAATCTCCAATGGGATCCACTCCGGTTGCAGGGTTAGGGGAGTTGCCGCTGGGATCCGTACCTCGATTTGATCCCCCGCTTGAAGCGTGCGGTTTTTATCCAGGCAGGGATTCCCATTCAGCCAAACCTGGCCCTCCCGAATCAGCCTTTGCAGGCGAGAGCGAGACAGATCCGACCAGTATTCGGCCAAGCTCCGATCCAGACGGGATCCCTGTTGGGTTTCTGGGATCGTGATCTGTCGGATTTCGACACCCTCCACACCCTCATCTGGGTCTTCCTCCAGAGGTGCTTCTGGTGTTTCAACGGTTGTGACCTTATCCCCCATGGAGTGTTTGCCAGCTCAAGCCTTTCTCCCTACTATTTTGGCAGGTGGGTCATTTTTGCTTTCGGTAACGAAGGCCAAAGATTTGTACCGACCCCAAGGCTGGGATCCGCTGCGATCCCCTTTGCTCTGTCCCCCTCTGAGCCTTTTTGCCACTGGTATTCAGGCATTTTAACCGGATAAAACTCCTCGGTAGAGTGAGAGTAAAGCCCGTCATGGGTAGGTAAAGGTGGGCCGGATTCTGGCCCACAGGGAGTATTTCTCCTACAGCCAATGATGACAACAATCTGTCAAGAGTCAGTCCAAGAATCCGTCAAGGAGGTGGGGCATGTCAGATGGAGCAACTATGGGATCCCGGCCTCAACAAGGTGGGCCAGAATCCGGCCCACAAGGACAAGAACGCTGGTTACTGCCGGAGCCGCCTTTGGTTTTAGAACTGACGGAGGTGGGCCTCCAGGATATCGCCCAGGTGGGCGGGAAAAATGCCTCTTTGGGGGAAATGATGCAACAGTTGACCCCGCGCGGGATCCGGGTGCCGACGGGGTTTGCCACCACGGCCCATGCCTACCGCACGTTTATTGCCTCCGCCGGACTGGAAGAAAAATTACGTGAGATCTTCCGGGATCTGGACATTGAAGATGTCAACAACTTGCGCCACCGGGGCAAAGCAGCCCGTGCCCTGATTTTGCATACCCCCTTCCCTCTGGAGTTGCAGCGGGCGATTACTGAAGCCTACCTGACCCTATGTGCTCGCTATGGATCAGATACCGATGTGGCGGTTCGTTCCAGTGCCACAGCCGAAGACCTGCCGGATGCCAGCTTTGCCGGGCAGCAAGAGACTTATTTAAACGTCCATGGGGTGCAGGGGGTCTTGGATGCCTGTCATCGCTGTTTTGCCAGCCTGTTTACCGACCGCGCCATTTCCTATCGCCAGATCAAGGGCTTTGACCATTTTCAAGTGGCCCTTTCCGTCGGGGTGCAGAAGATGGTGCGCTCGGATCTGGCCTGTTCAGGGGTGATGTTTTCCATTGACCCAGAAACCGGCTTCAAAGATGCGGTGTTGATCACAGCCGCCTATGGTCTGGGGGAAAACGTGGTGCAAGGGATCGTCAACCCGGACGAATATGTGGTGTTCAAACCCACCCTCAAACAAGGATTTAGCCCCATCCTCTCCCGCAAACTGGGCAGCAAAGAGCTGAAGATGATCTACGACGAGGGGGGATCCCGCTTCACGAAGAATGTCGCTGTCCCCGATAGCTTACGCAAGCAATTTGCCCTTAAGGATGAGGAAATCCTCACCCTGGCTCGCTGGGCCTGCCTGATCGAGGAGCACTACTCCGCGCAACGGGGACAGTTCACCCCCATGGATATCGAGTGGGCCAAGGACGGCATCACCGGAGAACTGTTCATCGTGCAAGCCCGCCCGGAGACGGTGCAATCGCAAAAGGCAAGCAATCTTCTCAAAACCTATCGCTTAACCCATCCTGAGACGAAACCGCAACCCTTGGTGCGGGGACGGGCTGTCGGCGAAGCCATCGGCCAAGGGACAGCCCGTGTGATCCTGGATGTCCGCAAACTGGATCAGTTTCGGCCTGGGGAAGTGTTGGTGACCGACAAAACGGATCCCGACTGGGAACCGATCATGAAAAAAGCCAGCGCCATCGTCACCAACCAGGGGGGGCGCACCTGTCATGCAGCGATCATCGCCCGTGAATTAGGGATCCCGGCCATCGTTGGCAGCGAAAATGCCACCCAGTTGCTCAGCTCCGGTCAACCCATCACCGTTTCCTGCGCGGAAGGGGAAGAAGGGCGTGTTTATCCCGGTTTGCTGCCCTACGAGGTCAGCGAGATCCCGCTGGAAAACCTGCCCCGACCCCGAACCCAACTGATGATGAACATCGGCAACCCGGAAAAAGCCTTTGGCCTGAGCGGGATCCCTTGTGATGGCGTCGGTTTGGCCCGTCTGGAGTTCATTATTGCCAACCACATTCAGGTTCACCCCTTGGCCCTGCTCAACTACGAACAGGCGGTGAAAGAAGAACCGAAGTTGGCGGAACTGACCTACCAATATCCCGACAAGCCAGAATACTTCGTGGATAAGTTGGCCCAAGGGGTGAGCACCATTGCCGCTGCCTTTTATCCCAAACCGGTGATCGTGCGGCTGTCGGATTTCAAGAGCAACGAATATGCCCACCTACTGGGGGGATCCCGCTATGAACCCTGTGAAGAAAACCCGATGATTGGCTGGCGGGGAGCCTCTCGCTACTACGATCCGCGCTATCAGCCCGGCTTTGCCCTGGAGTGTCGGGCCATGAAACGGGTGCGAGATGAGATGGGCCTCACCAACGTGGTGTTGATGATTCCTTTCTGTCGCACCCCAGAAGAGGGCCGCAAGGTGCTGGCGGAGATGGCTCGTCATGGTTTAGTCCGGGGTGAAAATGGGCTGCAGGTTTACGTGATGTGCGAGTTGCCCAGCAATGTGATCTTGGCGGATGAATTTTGCAAAATTTTCGATGGCTTCTCCATTGGTTCCAACGACCTCACCCAACTCACCCTTGGGTTGGATCGAGACTCGGCTTTGGTTTCGCACCTCTTCGATGAACGGGACGAAGCCGTCAAACGGATGATTGCTCAGGTAATCGCCACGGTGAAAGGGCAGGGTCGCAAGATCGGCATCTGTGGCCAGGCCCCCAGCGACTACCCTGACTTTGCCCGCTTTTTAGTGAAACAGGGGATTGATTCCATCAGCCTCAACCCGGACTCCCTCTTGAAAACCCTGCTCTTGGTGGCGGAAGCCGAACAATCCTCAATCCTAAGTAAAGAGGTGGCCTAGGAGAATACTTTGTCCACAGCGCGGAACTTATGTTCTCGCGCTCTAAAGAGTTAAAATCTTTCCTGCTCCTCCTTGTGCCACTTCTTATGATCCACGAAGTCTCCATGCCTGCCCTCAGCTCCACGATGGAAATGGGCAAAATTGTTTCCTGGCTGAAAAATCCGGGGGATCGCGTGGAGAAAGGGGAAAACATCCTGGTGGTGGAGTCGGATAAGGCAGACATGGATGTGGAGTCCTTTCATAGCGGGATCCTCGCCACCATTGTTGTGCCCGCCGGGGGATCCGCTCCTGTGGGTGCGCCCATTGCCCTGATTGCCGAAAGCGAAGCAGAAGTCGCCCAAGCCCAGGAAAAAGCCAAAGCCCTATTCGCGGGTGTTGCGACTGGGGCTGTCCCGAAGCCAGTCTCCGCACCTCCTGCTTCTCAACCGGCTAACCTTGCTCCCGTTGCCGTTCCTGCTGCGGTTGCTATACCAAGCCCCAATGGTTCCGGATCCCGGCGCATCCTTGCCTCACCCCGCGCCAAAAAGCTGGCGCAAGATCTAAACATTGACTTAAGCACCCTGCGCGGATCCGGCCCGAACGGTCGCATCGTGGCCGAGGATGTGGAACGTGCTGCTGCCCTCCCGGCCTCTGCGCCAGTACCTTTGTCTCGCCCAGTCTCCACCGTCCCGGCGGCTGCTCCTGCCGCTGCTCCGCTTGGGGAAACTGTTCCACTGAGCACCTTGCAGGCGGCTGTCGTGCGCAACATGAATGCCAGCCTCAGTGTGCCGGTGTTTCATGTCGGCTATACCCTCACCACCGATGCCTTGGATGGACTTTACAAACAGGTAAAGCCCAAGGGGGTAACCCTGACGGCTCTTTTGGCCAAGGCGGTGGCCGTTACCCTGGAAAAGCACCCCTTGTTGAATGCCAGCTACAGCGAGGGTGGCATCCACTACAAAGCGGAGATCAACATTGCCGTGGCCGTGGCCATGGAGGATGGTGGGTTGATTACGCCCGTGCTGAGGCAGGCAAACCGGCTGGATTTGTACGAGATTTCCCGCCGTTGGAAAGACCTGGTGGAGCGGGCGCGCCAGAAGCAACTGCAACCGGAAGAGTACAACAGTGGCACCTTTACCCTCTCCAATTTGGGCATGTTTGGGGTGGATCGCTTCGATGCCATTTTGCCCCCCAACCAGGGATCCATTCTGGCGATTGGCGCTTCTCGTCCGACGGTGGTAGCTACCCCCGAAAAAGCCATCGCCATCCGCTCTCAAATGCAAGTGAACCTCACCTGCGATCACCGCGTCATCTACGGCGCTCATGCGGCGGCTTTCTTGCAGGATCTGGCTCAGTTGTTAGAACACAATGTGGGATCCCTAACGTTGTAGGTATTTGCACCTTGGTCCTCACCTATCGTTTTCAACACCCCAGACAAGCCAGCCCGGGATCCGTACCGCTGCTGGTGATGCTGCATGGAATTGGCAGCCATGAGGGGGATTTGATCCAACTGGCTCCCTATTTGGATCCCCGCTTTGCGGTGGTCAGCCTCAGGGCTCCACTCTCCTTACCGATGGGAGGGTTTGCCTGGTTTGAGATGACCTGGACAGAAGAGGGGCCGGTGGGAAATATCCCGCAAGCTCGCGCCAGCCTGCAGTTGTTAAGTACCTTCCTAGAGCAAGTTCTACAGGAAGGGATCCCGGATGTTCCCTTCGATCCAGCCCAGGTGTACTTGATGGGGTTTAGCCAAGGGGCGATCATGAGCCTTGCCTTAGCCCTGACCCAACCGGAAAAGTTAGCTGGGATTGTCGCCATGAGTGGGCGCTTACCGGCAGAAATAGTGGCGGAAGCCGCACCGCCTGAACACCTGCAAAATCTTTCCATCCTGGCCGTGCATGGGAGGCAAGATACCGTTTTGCCCATCGACTGTGGCCGTGAGATTCGGGATTACTTCAGTCGTTTGCCGCTTCGGTTTACCTACCGCGAATACGACATGGGCCATGAAGTTTCCCCCCAGAGCCTCCTGGATATTCAGGCTTGGTTGCAGAACGCCCTCAATGAGAGACTTGAATCCGCCAGGTAAGTCAGGATCAACACGAGAATCGGACTGAAGAAGATTCCCATTCACCTTTCAGTACCCACTCACTATCCCCTCTTCAAACGACAACAGCCCCCACTTTGGCCATCAGATCATCCAACTCGCTGTAGTCCGGCGGGGTGGTATCAATCGCTTGACCCTGCCGCAGCACCACGCGGTCATGCTGAGGGCGAGACAGCAACTCGTCAAAGCCACGCCCCTTGAACAGTACCAAATCTGCCGTCAAACCCACCCCAATCTGGCCGCGATCCGCCAAACCCATGATGCGGGCCGGGGTTGCTGTAATCGCCTGGGGCCAATCTCCATAGGGGGTATCCAGGTGCAGAATGCGGGTTGCCTCCCGGAACACCTCCAAGCCATCGTGATCCCCAAAGCCATAGAAGGGATCCCGGCAGTTGTCACTGGCCACCATCACCGGTACCCCGAGGGCTTTCAGTTCGTGTAGCAGGGTAACGCCGCGCCAACGGGGGGTACGGCTGGGGTTGCGATCTTGCAAGTAGAGATTGCACATGGGCAGGCTGACCACCGCAATTCCGGCTTCCTGCACCATTTCCAGGGTTTTGCTGGCCACCTCCGGCGGTTGCACCGCCAAACTACAGCAATGACCACACACCACTGGGTTGGGAAACTTGCTGCGTAAAGCGGCTGCCGCCACATGCCGCAGGGTGATTGCCCCCGGATCATCGGTTTCGTCGGTGTGAAAGTCCAGATCCAAGCCGCGCTCCTTGGCCAAGGCAAACACCCGATCCAATTGTCGGTCTAGGTCTGGCCCCATTGCGGTGACGCCGCCGAGGATCCCGCCCACGTCTGCCACTTTATCCGCCAGCTTTTCCCCCTCCGGAGTGAGGAAAAACTCTAGGGGTAAGAGGGTAACCGCTTGGATCTCGAGCTTGCCTGCCCATTCCTGTTTGAGTTGGGCAAACACATCCAGGTTGGCAATGGTTTGGGGGCTGGTACAGGAAATGTGGGTACGCACCGCCTGGGATCCATGGGCATAGCTACAGCGCAGGCCGAAGTTGAAGCGGCGATAGACATCCTCCCGGAATTGCTCCGGATCCCCGGCATAGATCTGATCCATCTTCGCCCAATCCTCTTGGGCAGCCTGGGCAGCACTGGCAAAAGTGCCATCGGGGTTGCGGGTGCGGGTCCACACGTGCCCCTTATCGAGATGGGTGTGGATATCCAGAAAGCAGGGCCACACTTGACCTCGTTTGAGATCCACGCTCGGGATCCCTTCTGGAGCAGGGCTGTTGGCCGGTTGGATCTGAGTGATCACCCCAGCACGAATCTCCAAATCCAACAAAACTAGGTTGTCTGGATTGGGGGTAGCCCCCGGTACCGGATCTTTGAGTACCGAGAGGGGAACCTGGGCATTGAGCAACCGATAGTGGTCAACGCTGGGGATCTGCATGGCGGGCAGCAAAAAAGTGACTCCTGATCTTAGGAGGATCCCGACCTGTCAGGATGGAGCAAATGCTACGGCACAGAAAAATCGGAGTCTAAAAAACAATGTTTACCCAGCGGGATCCCGACTTGACTAAGCCCTGAAAAAATAGCGGTCACCACCCAGCACTAGGCAAATTGGCCCACCACCTGCATGGCAAAGCTGAGCAAAATAAAGGCTAACCACGGGGAAAAGTCCAAGCCACCAATGGGGGGAATAATGCCCCGAAACAGGTTCAGATAGGGATCCGTCAGTTGGCTCAGCACCGATAGAATCGGGTTCGACCAGTTCAGTTGCGGGAACCAGCTCAACAAAATGCGAACAATGAGCAGCACATTGTAGATGACGATGAACTGGTAAATCGAGCGAAACAGCAACGACCCGGCAGTGGCGTAGACCAACCCAAAGGAGAGGCTATCCATCGAGGTCAGAGGGGACAAAAAAAGGTGGCTGAGCATCATGGTTGGAAAAAGCGGAGGGACAACAAACACAGTCAGTGGGTAGAAGCAAGCATCGGGTCAGGCTTGGGAAACGGATACACCCAACCCATACCGCTTCTAGTTTGGCATGGACAGGGAAAAAACTAGGCAGGGATCCCTTCCGGCTTATTCTCCCCGCTTCTCCTGAGAGGCTGAAGGCACATCCTTGACAAGGAGCTGGGCGCGGGTGGCTTGAATAGCCTCATTCAATTCAGCGATCTTGGCTTCTAGGGTGCGTCGGGCCTGAGCAATGCGCTCTGCTTCAGTCTCCCAAGCATTCCAGTCGTTCGGGATAGCCGAGGTTGAAGAAGCACCGATGCGCGGTCGTCCCGTGGTCATGGGGATGGTCGAGCTGCCATTTAGTCGTTCGGGATCCCGTCGTTGCCCTTCCGCGGATCCCTTGCCAATTTTGGGGGCAAGCACAAACCCGATCACCCCGCCCAGGATCCCGCCCAATACGGCTCCCGTCACCACCCCTGCAATAAAATCACCCTGTTGATCTGCCACGCTTTCGTCCAGGTAAATAACTGAGGTTTGTCTTCTTCCGTTCTACCTTTGTTGCCCCATTCCCGCCAGCAGATCCGGCCAAGGTTGTAGAGGGCGCCAGCGGCTCAGTTGTTCCAGATGAGCTTGCACCTGTTCTCCCAGTTCAGCAAAGGTGTCTTGCAAATCGGTTGCAAAGGGGTTGGGTAGGGATGCCATCGTCGCTTGCCAGAGGCGGGTTGGGGAAATATCAGAGCTGAGCAAATGCCAAAGCCTTTGCAACTCCTCAACATGAATGCGGTCATCTTCCGTGAGGGAAAGCACCAACTGCCGACGCAAATTGCGGGCTTCCTCGGACATCAGATAGCGCAGCCCCATTTGAGCCGTGGGGACCAAATCCAGTTGTCCATCACTACGGGCAATTTGGATCAGGTTTTCCAGGCGATTCCAGCGGAACTTACCGTCTTTGATCAGCACCTGTAATAGCCGTTCCCGAATGCGCGGCGATTCGTCCGTCAACAGCCGTTTCGCCACATACGGATAGGCCACTCCGACAATACGAAACTGTGGATAGAGGCTGAGGGCTACTCCTTCTTGGGTTACCAAAGAGCGGATCACCAAGGCAAAATGCGGCGGCACCTGGAATGGATAGCGGTACATCAAATCCGAGAATTGATCGGTGGCAGTTTTGAAGTTAAAGTTGCCCACCTCCTGAGTCAGCACATCCGCCAACACCGTTTCCAAAGCCGGGATCAGCTCCTGGCGATTGACATTGGGTTGCAAAAAATCCAAATGAATAAAATCGTCAATTAGAGCATTGTAGTCTCGATCCACCAGATGCACCAGCGCATCCACCAGGTATTCCTTCATCTCCTGGGTGAGCTGATCCATCATGCCGAAATCGATGTAGGCCATACGGCCATCGACGAGGGCAAAGAGGTTGCCCGGATGGGGATCCGCGTGGAAAAACCCATACTCCAGTAGCTGCTTTAGAGCAGAAACTACCCCAATGCGCACCAGCTGCTTGACCTCCAGACCAGCCGCTTGGATGCGTTCCACATCCGTTAGCTTGATGCCATCAATCCACTCCAACGTCAGTACCCGTCGGGTGCTGTAGGCCCAGAAAATCCGCGGCACATACACATCCGGATCCCCACGGAAGTAGGCAGCAAAGCGTTCGCAGTTGCGCCCTTCGTTCAGATAATCAATCTCTTCGTAGAGCTTGCGGCCAAACTCATCCACCACCGCCGTTAAAGTATTACCCAGGTTCAGGGGTAGCCAAGGGGCCAACCATGTGGAAGCCCAGCGAATCAGGTACAGATCCAAACTGAGACACTCTCGCAAATGGGGCCGTTGCACCTTGACCGCCACCCACTCGCCACTGTGCAGTTGCGCCTTGTAAACTTGGCCCAAACTGGCGGCAGCCACCGGTTCGGGAGAAATTTGAGCATACAGCTCGGCGATCGGACGGCCCAACTCCGACTCAATACGGGCGTAGGCTTGTGAGGAGGGAAATCCAGGCAACTGATCCTGCAATTGGGTCAGTTCTTCTAGGAAGTCTTTGCGCACCAAATCCGGTCGGGTGGAGAGGGCCTGCCCCACCTTGATGAAGGTTGGCCCCAATTGGGTGAGCAGCTTACGTAACTGTACCGAGCGCTGACCGATATTGCGATCCGTATGTCCCCAGAGCTGATCCCAACGTAGGCAGAGCACAAACCAAAAGAGGGGCCAAAAGATAGCCAGAAAACGCCGGATCACCTGCGGCAGTCGCCAGCGGTAATAGCGGGAGATGAATTGCGGATCGTAGGTTTCTAAGGAGGCGATGGACTGGGGCTGGGCAGGCACGCTTGATTCAGCTCACAACACTAAATGTTACTTTATCTATCGTAATCTCACGTTGAGACGGGCGGGATCCGCCCAATCCTCCTTAAATCACGGTGTTGTCGGGGATAACGGAGTCTTTGATGATCGTGACAATGCCATTGCTAATCCAGATCCCTTCTTCTTCTCGTTCTGCTTCTGTGATGTGGTCTTTGTTGAGAATGCGCACATTGCGTCCGATGCGAGCATTTTTATCCACAATCGCGTTGGCAACGTGAGAATTGGCCCCAATGCCCACCGGTGGGATCCCTTCATTTAGCTTAGCCTGTCGCTCTTCTGCCGACTCGTAGTAGTCTGCCCCCATTACCAGGGTGTTTTCGATAATTGTATTGGCTTCCAAACGGCTGCGAATACCAATGATCGAGTTACGAATTTGAGCATTCTTGATGATGCAGCCATCAGCAATCATTGAATTCACAATGTGGGAGTCGAGGATTTTGTTGGGGGGTAAAAAGCGCGGGCGGGTGTAGATGGGCATCTCGCTGTTGAAGAAGCTGAAGGGAGGATTGGGCTGCTTCACCAAAGAAAGATTGGCCTGGTAAAAGGCTTCGATGGTACCGATATCTTCCCAATAATCGTTGAAGAGGTAGGCTTGCACATGGTACTTGTCGATGGCGGCAGGTAACACCTCCTTGCCAAAATCGGTGTGTTCCTTCACCTTCAACATTTCGATCAAGGCTTCTCGCTTGAACACATAAATGCCCATCGAGGCGATGTAGGGCTTGGCTTGGGCTTCTGCGGGGCTAAGTCCAAGGGCTTGGGTATCCACCTGGCAGGCTTTTAGCAATTCACCTTTCGGCTTTTCTTTGAAATCAACAACGCGCCCGTTCTCGCCGATCTTCAGTAAGCCAAAACTGGAGGCGACATTCTCGCCACAGGGTAATACCGCCAGCGTCACATCTGCTCCGGTTCGCCGATGGTGCTCAATGAAGGGGCGGTAGTCCATGCAGTAGAGGTGGTCGCCGGAGAGGATTAGATACTCCTGCGGTTTCCAAGAGTCCATTAACCAGAGATATTGCCGTACGGCGTCGGCTGTGCCCTGGAACCAATCGGGGTTGTCCGGGGTTTGTTGAGCTGCCAATACATCCACAAAGCCGCCGCTAAAGGGAGAAAACCGGTAGGTGTTGACAATGTGGCGGTTCAAAGAAGCGGAGTTGAACTGCGTCAGGACGTAGATCTTTTCAATGTGAGAATTAATACAGTTGCTGACTGGAATGTCGATCAGGCGATACTTACCTGCTAAGGGTACAGCGGGTTTGGCACGGCGTTTGGTGAGGGGGTAAAGACGGGTGCCACGCCCGCCTCCCAAGATGATTGCCAATACCTCGCGCATGGTTTTCCTCCAGCTTATGGCCAGGCTACAACCACTAGCATAGACCGCTGTGGGGACACCTGAACGGCCTTCCTGAATGGATCCCGAGAGAGAGGAATGGGGGAAGATCCTGAAGAAGAACAGACGGCGCAGGGAGAATTCATGGCAAAGATCTTGGCGTTTACCAACAACAAGGGGGGCACCGGCAAGTCCACCCTCTGCGTGCATGCGGCACAATTGATAGCGCAACGGGGGGAACGGGTCTTGCTGATCGATCTCACCTCACAAGCTACCGCCAGCAGTCTGTATTTGGAGGAGACTGGATCCCTGCCGGAACAAGAAACCGTTTGGGCTTGCCTGCACCCCCACCACCAACGGCCTCTGCCAGAGGTCATCTACACCAGTGATAAGGGGGTGGATGTTATTCCTGCCCACAGCAACATGGCTGAGGTGGCAGCCCATCTAGCTGCTGCCGGATCCTCAGCTCAGCACCTCCTGCAGCAACAACTCCGCTCCTTGCAAGCGGACTACGACTTTGTTTTTCTGGATACGCCGGGGGAGCTGAATGCTCTCACCGCCAATGCCCTGCAGGTGGCCCAGCGGGTGGTGATCCCGACACGGCTCAACCGAGCGGATTTTTCTTGTACAGAGGTGACGTTGCGCTACATCAATGCCCTCAAAGGCCAGCTCACCCAGGCCCGTACCGTGCTGACCATGTTGGATGATCGCTATCTGCCAGGGGGCATTTGGTCGGGATCCCATACGGGCCAATTGTATGTGCAAGCGCAACAGATTTTCGCGGATGTGCTTTCACCCGTTACTATTCCAGATAGCAGCGATTTGCGCACAGCTTTTGACTATGGCCTGACGGTGATGGAATATCGGCCTGGGGCAGCGGTGTGTCAGCGGTTGCTGCAATTTGTTGAGCATGAGGTGCTCTTGTGACTGGATCTGACCGTAGCCTGTTTTCTTCTGCGGGAGGCTCTTCCCGCCGCTCCAGTGGCTCTCGGCGCAAGGCAAGCGCTAAATCCGAGTCAGAACCCAATTCAGAATCTACCCAGAACCCGGAACCGGCCATGTCCTCAGCGGAAGTGGAAGCGTTGAAAAGCCAACTGGCAGAAAGCCAACAGCAACTGCAGGATTACCAAGCCAAAATCTCCAGTCTGCAAACCCAGTTGCAACAGGTGAGTGCCCATCGGGATGAGCTACAAAAAGCCCTGGTGCAATTACAAGCTGTAGCGGACGAACGGGCCAAAACCATCCAAGAGTTGCGCAGCAACCAAGGGCAAGCCCCAACTCAGCCAAAACCTCAGCCGCAACCTTCCCCCCTAGCCCACACGCAAAAGAAGATCATGAACCGGCCCATCTTTGACAATGTATCGGCCACCGATGAGAAGATGCCTCCCTACTTATTGGACTAATTTGGTGGATTAACTTCGATTAACCAGTCCTCCTGTTGTGTATTGCTTTACGATTCCCACCCTTATTTCTCATGAGCCAATCCCAATCGACTGTCCCTATTCGTGATGCCATTCCTCCCCACGGGGGTACCCTGATCAATCGCATTGCCCTAGCTGAGCAGGTGGAGGAGCTGCGCTCAAAGGCCAATCATTGCCCTACTGTTTACCTGAGTGAGCGAGCCCAATCGGATTTGGAGATGATCGCCATTGGTGGCTTTAGCCCCCTGACAGGGTTTATGGGCCAGGCGGATTATCAGGCGGTGGTGGAAACTATGCATCTGGCCAATGGTTTGGCTTGGTCGCTCCCGGTCACCCTACCCGTGACCCCGGAAGAAGCTGCTGGTTTGAAAGAGGGGCAAATGCTGGCTCTGGCCTCTGCCACCGGAAAAGTTCTGGGGTTGATGGAGCTGACGGAAAAATTCACCTACGACAAAACCCACGAAGCCCAGCAGGTTTACCGCACTACGGACGACAACCATCCAGGGGTGAAGGTGCTCTACGAGCAGGGATCCGTCTACTTGGCCGGCCCAGTCACCCTTTTACAACGGGATCCCCATCCCCTCTTCCCAACCTACCAGATCGATCCGGCCCAGTCTCGACAGCAATTCCGTGACAAAGGCTGGAAAACCATTGTAGGTTTCCAAACCCGCAACCCGATCCACCGTGCCCACGAGTACATCCAAAAGTGTGCTTTGGAAATTGTGGATGGGTTGTTTCTCCACCCGCTGGTGGGGGCCACCAAGAGCGATGACATTCCCGCTGATGTGCGGATGCGTTGCTATGAGGTGTTAATCGAGCACTATTACCCCCAGGATCGGGTGATTTTGGCGATTAATCCTTCGGCCATGCGCTATGCTGGCCCGCGCGAGGCGATCTTCCACGCTCTGATCCGCAAGAACTACGGCTGCACCCATTTCATTGTTGGACGGGATCACGCGGGGGTAGGGGATTACTACGGCACCTACGATGCCCAGTCCATTTTTGATCAGTTTGAGCCGGGGGAACTAGGAATTATCCCCCTGAAGTTTGAACATGCCTTCTACTGCACCGTCACGGGTACGATGGCTACGGCCAAGACCAGCCCCAGCCAACCCCACCAGCGCATCCACCTCTCGGGCACCAAAGTGCGGGAAATGTTGCGGCGCGGCGAAGTGCCCCCACCGGAGTTTTCTCGACCGGAAGTGGCCCAACTGCTGGCAGAAGCGATGCGAGAGCGTGGATAAGGGCTATTCGGGATCCCTGTTGCTGTGAGAAGACCTGAGTTGTGCCAGAAAAGAGGGCCTGGAACAGTCCAGACCCCACTGGGACGATTCGGATGATCGCCCTCTGGTTTTAGGCGGGTTCCGCCAGATCAATGGCTGGGTTGCGGTCGAAGAAGCCCCAGGGCATGAGTTTGAAGCCTGTTCTGTGCACTGGCATGACTGGCCAGTCCTCTGGACGGGGCACATGGGAAACTCCCAAGGAGTACCAGACGACGAGATCTTCCCCTTCTAGAGGTTGGTCATCGCTAATCCATTCGGGTAACCCTTCGCCCGGTTTGCTGTGGTTCGGGTAGAGACCCGCCGCATACAGTTCACCGGGTTTGTAGTGGGTGGCCCAGAAGTGGTGGGTGGCAAATCCGGCTCGATCCCGCACGTTGGCTCCCTCCACGGGTAAGAACACAGCATTTGGACCAGGCATAAGAGCATAGGCTGTGTGGGCACCGATGGCATTCTCCTTCGAGGTGGAGACAATGACCCACTTGCGGCTGCTGGCCATGTTCATATCCCGTACTGCTTCTTTTTCGGTCATCAGGTGGGTATCTTCCATGATGAAGGCGTTGCCGGCTGGGTTGTCGGGGCCTTTGGGTAGGGGCTTGAGGTTCATCTCCATGATGCCGTTGTCGGTGCCATCCACATCCATATCCAGCCGGAAACTGAAGTAGTGCTGGTGGTTGGTACCGCCCACATGGGGAGCCATCAAGGGAGCGAAGGGATCCGCATCGGCGGCGGTGACTGCATCGGTTCCTTTGGCCAAGACGATCCCGGTCAAGTCTGCCTGCACCTCAAAGGTGCCATCCTGGTGAAACACCCAGCTAATGCCGTAGTCGTAGTTGCCGATGGCGGCGGTCATGGTCATCACCAGCTCGCGGCTGCGGCGGACATCGTTGCGCTCGCTGTTGTAGTCGTAGTGCTTCCAGAGCATGCCGTTGTCCCGTTCGTAGAGGCCGATGACCCCCGGCATCACATAAGATTCCCCATCGTTATCGGCGAAGACGGCATCCAACAGCAGACCGTTTTCCGGCACTTCCTTGCCCAATTCCATCGTGTTGGCAAGTAAACCAAAGTTGTATTCCCCGACATCGAAGGCGTTGCGGAAATACCAGGTTTCTTCCGGATCCCCGTAGGGCACCACCATTTCCGAGAGGCTGACCCGGTAGAACACAGGCCGTTCTTCGTCGCCCTCTTGGTAGCGCACCGTGTAGAGCACCAATCCCTCACGCGGGTGCATCAGGTAGCGAAACTTCCAGCCTTGCCAGGTAATCTCGTTGCCGTTGATGTCGTAGCTGGCTCCGTTGGGGTGGGTGAGTTTCAGGGGTTTGGGGGCGGGGCGAACCGTGCCCAGAGAAGCTAGGTCGTAATCAAAGCTCTCTTTGGAGAACGCGACGATGGTGTCATCGTCGATTAGCCTTGAGACTTTGCCGCTGTTCAGGTTGACGGTGGCCAGCACCCCTTCAATGGGTGCGCCATAGTAGTTCCAGTTGTCACCCTTGTAGTAGGAAATGCCGCGACAGAAGCGATCCCCAGAGGCTTCTTCTTCCTCGGTCAAGTTGCCGGGAGCCCAGCAATCGACAGCCACCCGGTCAAAATCGGTGATCCCCCGTTTGCGCATCGCTTCCTGCCAGCCGGGATCCGCCTTCACCACCTCGGCAGCCAAGCCAAACTCGCTGGCCACCATGGCCGGCTGCACATCCGGCACTTCCGTCCAGCTGAGTAGCTTGTCCTCCATCAAATCCACAACCGCTTCGTAGGTGCGGTTGGCCTTCGGTTCATAGACGATGGCAAAAGCTTCGCGACGGAAGGGATCCCCAGGCTGAAAGCTGAGTACCTCGGTTTTGTCCGGCTCCTGCAAATCAATGATCACGAAGATGGCATCTTCCGCCAAACGTTCTGCTGCGCGGATCACACTGGCGGTGGTTTCAATTTCTTCAGCGGTGAGGGGATCCAGCGGATGAGAGATCTTTGGGGATCCCAGTGAAGAGGTGATGGTGAGCACAACAAGGCCCAATCCAAAGGCCAGGGTGATGCTCAGTGCTTTTAACCAACGGGGCCACTGCCCAATCCACAACATGGGTAAACTCCCTTCTGAGTGTGCTAAGTGGGGTGAGGAGTCGTGCCTAAACTGACTCACCTAAGGTGTCCCATTTAATCACGCCCATTCCTGCGCAAGTGCATCTAACGCTACGTAGTGCTCCAGGGGCATGTCACTCTAAATAAGCGCTTAACTCCTGTTCTAAGCTGGGCAGTTGCACCTCCCCCCGTTCCAATTCCTGCAAATCTTGCAGTTGGTTGCGCAGGCGGGCAATCCGTTCCTGTAAACATTCCTTAATCCCTTTCGCCCCCAAGTTGACACAGCTACGGCAGGCTTCCCCGTAGATTTGGCCACGATCGTTGTAGACCACCGCCAATAAGACTTGATGCCCCTGTTTCTGGACAGGGTTGGCCCACCCGCCACAAATAATGCAAGGCACTCGGCCATTGCCGCCGTAAATGCTGCGCTCCCAGACGATCCTCACGCTCAGCCTCAATCGGTGCTCGTCGCTCACCAGCATACGAACGGAAGCCAAGCCATTGCCACCCCACACCATGCCCCTGTGGGATCCCGCTAGAATCAAGGGCAATATCCAAACGTTTTCCAAGCCCCCTATTTTTATGTATTCCCGTACCTCCCAAGGGGGCGTCAGCCCCAGCCCACAACCAACCCGCCCGTTGGTCAACGTCTTGGAAGAGATGGTGATGCAGGAGGTGACTCGTCAGTTGGGTCGCTTGCCCGACAGCCAAAAAGACAAAATTGATGCTGTGGATGTGGCCGGTTATGTGCTGAACCGTATGCAGCCCATGTATGCCACCAATCGCAATGGTTGGAGTTTTCAGCGGGAAAAAGCTTTGGTGCGGGCCAGCCAAGATATCGCTAGGTTGGTGACCCAAGGCATTGAAGCGGTGAAACGTTCCCCCAACCGGCAACGTTCTCCCCTCCCCCAAACCCTAAAGTCAGAAGCGGTGCTGAACCAGATCCGGGAGCTGTTGAGCCGCCCTGATCTGGATTGGAGCAATGTCATGTCTGCTTTGATTGAGCTGAAGGCGGCTGCGGATCGGGCCAATGCTCTTTCAGCAGGGATCCCCCAAACCCGACCTCAGCCAACCGATCCACCTCGGGATGCTTGGGGTTACCGCTGACGCAAACACCATACTGCTCCGGGTACACCCGTTTCTCCCTCGCGCCGCAGGGTAAAGTCCTGATGGTATACGGGATCCAGTCCCACCCGTTCCGCCTGCTGCCGTATATAGGATTCGGAGTGGACAAAGCGACCGCTTGTGGATCCCAGTGCGTAGCCGGAGAGGGATCCCTGCTCAACCGTAAAGGCCAGAAGCCCACCGGAGGTTAACACTCGGCCACAGGCTGGGAACACCTGAGCCAAATCTCCCCAATAAATGAACACATCTGCCGCCAAGATCAGGTCGTAACGTTCCGGTGTCCGCTGCAGCAGCTCCAGCAAATCCCCTTGCACCAACTGGTCGTAAAGGCCCTTTTGACGGGCCATTTCCACCATGCGACCGGACAAATCCACTCCCCACAACCGCTGCACGTAGGGGCGCACTAGGGATCCCACCAAGCCTGTGCCGCAGCCCAAATCCAGGGCCTGTTCAAACCGAGGGGCAGATCCTTGGGCTTCTGCCACCGCTAGGATCCCGTTCCACAGAGCCTGGGGTCCCTGGTAGTTCAGCTTTTGTAGCAAATGCTGCTCAAATCTTGGGGCATATTCATCGAACAGGCGGGTTACCCAAGCGGCGGGAGTTTTATCCGGTAAGGGCAATTCTCCCAAAATCGCCAGCATGTAACGGGCATCGCTGTGATCCGGCTGTAGAGAGAGGGCCTGCTGAAACCAACCCTTTGCCTGCGATCCTTGCCCCTGTTTCCACAAACACATCCCAATCTGATACGGAATATCCGGCTCCTGCTGGGATCCCTGCCAAGCTAGGGTATAGTGCTCCAGGGCCACCTCGAACTCCCCTTGCGCCTGGAGCAGATCCGCCAACCCCACCCGCGCCAGTAGCAAATCGGGATCCCGCGCCAGCGCCTGTTCAAATAACGACTGGGCCTGTTTCTTCTCCCCCATCTGGCGCAACAGTCTCCCCAACAGGGCGTGGTACTCGGCAATCAAGCTAGCCGGAGCGGTAGGTGGACAGGTCAAGATAGCCTGCTGGTAGTGCAACATGGCGGCGGGAAAGTGCCCGCATCCCTGTTCAATTTGACCCAACAGGGCATATGCCTGTGCAACTGCCATTTCTTCAGCAGTTCCAGAAAGGGATCCCTGCTGCGAAAGCACCTGTTGGCAGAGTTGCCGACATCGAATCACCTGGCCTTGCCGCAGTTGGGCCTCTGCTTGGCGAACCCATTCTGATAGGGGTGGCTGTTTCTTAGCCCCTGATCCAAATCCCTTGCGTTTTGCCATCCATTCCGTTGCGAGCCCTAACCCAGCTTACGAGCATAGAGAGTGGATTGGCACTTGGCTGAGCGATGGTTGGGCTAGACAGTATCTCAGACAGCATTAGGGTCTCGTGCTTAGCCTCAAAAGGCTGACCCAATCTTCATTTGAGCGAATCAGCTCTGAGGGGCTGAAGGGTTGGAAGGCAACAGGTGGGGGGGCGAGGCTCTAACCTGCGCCAGCGCTTTCAGGGTTGGCTCAAAGGGATGAGCCGCGACTACACCGAAATGAAGTGGCGCGAACTGGGTGGAAAGGTGATTGATATCGTTGCCGCCTACACCTCGAAGCTGGCCTACGATGGTTCTGGGATTGTCACGCGCGATTCAAAGAACTACGCGCTAGCAAAATTTGCTTCTGGCAAACGCTATAATCGCGACCTCAACGGAAACCAAAATATCGTTGCCAGGGGTGTTTTAAAGCTCACTTGCCGAAAGGACAGTGAGGGCCGTTTCAGCAAAAGCTCTGGACGGTCGCCTAGAAGCTGGGCTTGTCTATGTGATCTCTGGACTCTGGATAGTTCGAGATTGGCATAGGACACTCCCACCTCGGCTACGCCAGGTGGGAGAGCTTCATACCCGCACCCAACAGCGGCAGCAAACCCTGACCCTGACGCTGCATCCCACCCTCACTCAGCTTCGGACGGACTGCAACTATTTGGGGCGGATTTTGGCGGAACTGCTGAACAACGCCTGTAAGTATTCCCCTCCTGGTGCTCAAATCCAACTGGAGGTGATCTACCCCTCTGCCTCCTCTCCGCTGGCAGTAGCGGGGGGGGATCCCACTGGACAAATCGGGTTTGCCGTTACCAATACCGGGGTTGAAATCCCACCCGACCAACAGGAGCGCATTTTCGAGAAGTTTTATCGTATCCCTTCCGGGGATCCCTGGCGACAGGGGGGGACAGGTTTGGGATTGGCACTGATTCAACAAATGGTGGTACAACTCCACGGAACGATTCGAGTCAGCAGTGGCAATAACCAAACCTGCTTCTATGTTCAGCTTCCTGTGGAGGGTAGCCCCCAATCCCAAACCCATGCCACGCCCATGCCACAATAGAAAGCCCTTCTTTGAGCCGTCCATGGTTGTTTCTCCCCTTTCGGATGCTCCCTCTCAGGTCAAACCGGGAGACCTCCTCTCGCTGCAGATCACCGGGCTTACCCCCCAAGGGGATGGCATTGGCCATACCGCTGGCCCTGGAGTAGGACAGGTGGTCTTCGTACCCCAAGGGATCCCTGGGGATCAGGTAGAAGTGCGGGTGATCGAAACCAGGCGCAACTACCTGATTGGGCGGATTCAATCGATACAGGTTCCCTCCCCCGAGCGGGTACGACCGGCTTGCATCGTGGCGGACAAATGTGGTGGCTGTCAGTGGCAGCACGTGAGCTATGCCATGCAGTTGGCCACCAAACAGCAGATTTTGGCCGATGCCCTCCAACGGATTGGGGGGATCCCTTTGCCGGAGCCGGTGCCCATCTTGGGATCCCCGCAACCGCTTCGCTACCGCAACAAAGTCACCTACCCCATCGCCCAACCGGAAGGGCAACCGTTGCGCATGGGCTACTACCAAACCGGTAGTCACCGCCTGGTCAATCTCAACCAATGCCCCGTCCAAGATGAACGGCTGGATGTGTTCCTCAGGGAAATTAAGCGGGATCTGCAAGAAACTGGCTGGAGTGTTTATGAGGAAACTCGGCATCAAGGGCACCTGCGTCATCTGGGTTTGCGCATCGGTCGCCGTACCCGCGAGGTGCTGCTGACCTTGGTGAGTCGCAGTCGCCGGCTCCCTCAGCTAGAAACTTGGGCCCAGCGCTGGCTGGATCGCTATCCCGACCTGGTGGGGGTCTGCCTCAATCTCAACCCGGCTCGTACCAACACCATTTTTGGCCCGCAAACCGAAGTGATTGCCGGCCGCGGTGCCCTACGGGAGGAGTTTGCTGGCCTTTCCCTTTGGATTGACAGCACTTCTTTTTTTCAGGTGAATACCGAGCAAGCGGAAGCCTTCTTTACCTGGATTGCCGATCAACTGCAACTACAAGGGCATGAAACCCTCCTCGATGCCTACTGCGGCATTGGCACCTTCACCTTGCTGTTGGCGCAACGGGCCAAACGGGTTGTGGGGGTGGAATCTCTGCCAGAAGCTGTGCTCCAGGCTCGTTACAATGCCCAGTTCAATGGCATCACCTCGGTGCAATTTTTCCAGGGCACCGTCGAACAGGTGCTGCCCACTTTGCCACCTGCCGATATCGTGGTGCTGGATCCCCCGCGCCGCGGCTGCGATCGCCAGGTGCTGGAGACCCTGTTGCTTCGACAACCCCAAAGGCTTGTTTACATCAGTTGTCATCCAGCGACGCTGGCTCGAGACCTCCAGGTTCTCCTTGCAGAAGGATCCTATCGACTGACCCAATGGCGAGCAGCCGACTTCTTTCCTCAAACAGGGCATGTGGAGGGAGTTGCCTTTTTGGAGCGGGGTTGAAGCAACCCACGCATACTTGAGACTGGCTCTCTTAGGTTGCCCTACTGAACCCCTAGCAGGACAAAAGCAACATCAACAGCCAATGGAGCTTGCGCCGTGTCTTCCAGTCGTGGCTTGCCTGGGGATAGGTGAATGTCCGATAACGGTGCTGCCCCTTGAACCGGGGCTTGCCCGAACCATCACCCTTGGTGAACCGCTCAAATCAAAGGCCAAGTTGACCCGCTTCACCATCTCCTGAGAGACTGGGCAATGACTGCTTCTGGCTGCAGTAGGTAGTTGGGCTGCTCCCGTAGCTCGGCAATACTCGCCACCAGTGGGCAAGCATTGACCGGGCAGCGGTTCGTCTCCCACCAATCGTGCTCCGCACGACCCGGAGGGTCATCAAAGCAATCGGCCAGCATCCAGTTGTACTGATGGCGCAACATGTTGCGCCAGGGGCTCATTTGACATCACTTGACATCGCTGTTTGTGGGTTGGCTGGAGTCGGTAGTCGCTTGCTTCCCGTAAGCATCCCTGACTCTCATCCTGACACTCCCCTATGCAGGCAGGCTGCGCCAACGGGAGAGCACGGGGCTTCCCGCCGACTAGCGACTAAGGAGTGGGTTAATCGTTCATGGCCCGGTAGGTGGCCACCGAAGAGGGCGATACCCGATTCAAATAGCGGAAGATCCAATACTTAAACACCGTATCCAGAAAAACCGGGAAAGTCGCAATAAAGCCATAGACCAAATCTCGGTTCTCCGGTACCCCCAAGTGAGCGGCTAAATTACTGAGGAGTACCTCCCATCCATGGGGTGAGTGATAACCTACAAATATATCTGTAAAGAGAATGATAATAAAAGCCTTGGCACTATCGCTCAGACCATAGATGAGGCGATCCAAAAAGGATTTAAGTACCTCGATTTCTTCTCGCCCAATGAAGATCAGCCAACCGAATACAACCAGAGACAATAGATCGGCAAAAACATTTTTGATCCCTTCTGAGTTCTTACGGCCATACTTTTGCAGCAGTTCTTCTGCTTTGGCTGAGAGCTGATCTTCTGCCTCCAAATCCAGTTCTGGGGACTGGTGGCGCAAGGCTCGCTCAAACTCAATTTTCTCCTTAAAAAACTCGAACTCTGACAGGGCTTTTTCCTGAAATTCCTGGCTGAGGGTGATAGCAGTAGGGTTCTGGTATTGCAGGTGATCTATCAACGGCCCAAACAGAAAATTTTTCGAGAGAATTTGGGTGAGCAGAGGCAAGATCGCCAACAACAATAGAAACCGCACCGATACCAACGTACGATTGCGGGAGTTGCGGTAATCACGGATCAATTCTTCTTCTGCTTGGGAACTCAGCTCACGCCGGATCTGGCTAGCAGTGCGCAGAATGGAGCGGGGTAGGATCCCCATTTTGGAGGCAACAGGAGCATTGCCATTGTTGGGGCTTGTCTTGTCCCCTTTGTCGGAGGGAGTGGGCTGGGTCGGGGCCAGTTGTTGGGGCTGATCGGGAGACTCTAACGGGGCAGCGATGGATTTGGGTTTGCCAGGGGGACGTTTGTAGCGAGAGAGCACCTGGTCGATAAACTGCAATTTCTCCAAAATAGAGGGATCCCGGCTTTGGCGACCGTTTTCAGGGCTCTTGTCGTTGCTTACAGGGTCGCTAGGATGGGGTTCTTTATCCTGATCTTGGGCACCTTGGCCAGAGGAAGCAATGGGGCCGCTGCCGTTGCGACTGGGATCCGGCAGACGAGAAAAGGTGCTACTGGCTCGAAATTCCGCCAGACGCAGCTCTATTTGGCTGAGTTGTTGACGCAGTTGAATTTGAAAGTAGCGACTGACATTTTGGCCATGTTCTCCATCACTCCTGATAGATTGTCCGTGGAAGTGTTGATCTTCGATGGCTTTGATGCGAAGGGCGGCCTCATAAGCTTGCTCAAGAGAGCGCAGGGGTGTATTCGAGATCCATTGACCTAACCTGCTAAAGACGGACTCTCCCATTGCACATTCCTGTGGCGCTTCCCCTACGGGCCGATCCACCCACCTGTCTTGATTATTGTAACGACTTCTTTGGGTCTGAGCAGGGATCCCTATTCCCTGTCCAAAAGCATCCAGAAGCGACTGAGTTCAAGCCTATCCTGGCTTGTTGGGTTGAGACGGGGCATCTTTGGGTCTAGAGCTAGTTAGGTTAGGTAAGGACCAGATGAAGCTCACACCACCTGCTGAGGCGAGGTGGTGGTGTCGGTGCTGACCTGTAACTCTCTGATTCGCCCACAGGTCACACAAACCAGCCCAGCTTCTAGGCGAGTATCGGGAACTTTTGCCCAAATACCCCTCACTCTCCTTTCGGCAAGTGAGCTTAAGAATCCCTCTGGCAGCAATGTTGTAAGCGCCATTCAAGTCTGCCGAATATCGCTTACCAGAGGCGAATTTAGCCAAAGCATAGTTCCTGCCGTCGCGCTCCACAACTCCAGAGCCGTCATACGCCAACTTTGAGGTACAGGCAGCAATCACATCGATGGTTTTACCCCCAGCCTCTTGCCATTTCATCTCGCTATAGTCCCGAATCATGCTTTTGAGCCAACCCTGAAAGCGCTGCCGCAAAGGGGAGCGTTTCCGCCCTCCCGTTGCCTTCCAGCCTTTTAGGTTCTCAAATACGATTGCCTCAGCGTTAAATGCTTTGGCAATCTGCACAATTCGCCTCGAGACGATGTGTGCAATCTGTTGGTTGATATGGCGGCATTTTCGATAGGTGTTAGAGCAGAATCCCTTCTGTAGTTTTCCGCCTTTCCCCATGGTGCTCCGCACCTTGCGTAGCAAGATGGTGCTCCGCACCTTGCGTAGCAAGATCGTCTTGCTTGCTCTGACGGATACCGATTTCAGCTGTTTGTCTCTGCGGTCTATGTCTCTTCCAGGGTGAATCAACTCACGGTGGATTACAGTACCGCAAAAAGTTACAACCGAAACCGTCGCTGTAGTGTTGATGCCCAGGTCAACAGCAACCACGTTTTGGTCGGATTGCCGCTTTTCGGGGTGACACTCAAAGGGGACAGAGAGATGACACGAATGCTGATTGCAAATCAGCGACGGCGATAACAGTTTGTTGGTATCGACCCTATGCCGCTCTCCTAGCCCCGCAATCTGAACGGTTGTCCAAATCCAATCCGTACCTGTAAAAACCTTGATTTCTACTTGGTCATAGCCATGCAGTTTGTAGCACTGTCCTTTGTACAGGGTTGGATAGCAGCCTGTATTCGCATTCAGGGTGGGAGGGTTAGCCTCTCGTCTTTTGCGAGTGCCTGATTGCCATTGCTGATAACGGGCGACAAAGCTGCTCACTTGCCCAAATGCAAAGGCAATTGCACCTCTGCGGTAGTAGCTTGGAAATTTGTGAAACACCCTATCAAACGAAGCGTATTTCACATTCGGGTTTTGAGCAGTTTGGTGAATCAACCTTTCCACAGCAGGGATGATCTGCTGATTCGACAATCCTCCTAGCTCTGCCCAATGGGTGTAAATCACGCCCACCAAATGCCTGCACAAACGACGATAAACCTTTACCGTTTCAGCAAACAGCATTTGCTGTTGCGCTGTTGGGTTAAGGCTCCACTTATCGGTACGGATGATAGGCTTTCGGTTTATCATGGAACAATTATCATAGTGACAGCCATGCTAAAGGGCTTCAGGGCTTTCTTCTACTGTATTTACAGGATTCATCTCCACATAGTGTTTGTTACAAAATATCGACATTCGTGTATCACTGAGCAAATGGAAGTAAGGATGGCAGGACTGTTTAAGCGAATCTGTGAGGCTCAGAACTGCTTACTGCTGGAATGCAAGGCTGACCTGGGAGAAAAAGACCATATTCACCTATTGGTTGATATGGTCTCTGATGTGGCTGTTTCTAGGCTGGTCAACACATTAAAAACGATTAGCAGTAGGGAGATTCGCAAAGAGTTTGCGGAACACTTGCGCCCGTTTTACTGGGAGCCAGTTTTTGGGAAGCGTGGGTACAGCTGCTGATGGAGCCAGTTTGGACGTGCTCAAGCAATACATTGAGGAGCAGGGATATGACGCTCGCGCAGCGGTGCGGAGCACCGTTAACCGAAAGACTGTTGGCAGTCTCCGCTTTCGCTGCGCCTGCCTTGCCTTGACCTTATCCTGCTAGAGCGAGGATGGGGAGTGCGGCAAAGTTCGTTCAAATGCTTTTATCGGAGACCAAGATGAAACCTCAAATTTTGGGATTGGTAACTCTGCTGTTGTTGAGCGGGATCCCTGCCGCCCATGCCGACGACTTTCGGTGTACCGGAGCTGTGGGAGCTTCCACAGTAGACAACCTGATCGTGCCGGATGGCAAACAGGGGGGATCCGCATCCATCCTGTCCGTCACCATCGATGGGGATCTGCAATTTGAGGAGAATCGTGGTGCCCTCAATGCCACAGCCAACGATGTGGAAGGGAATCTACAGGCTTGGAAAAATCGCGGCGGCCTCACCCTCACCAACAATCTGATCCGCGAAAATCTGCAGTGCAAGGAAAACAATCCAGCTCCCACCGGTGGCGGCAATCAAGCTGGAGACAAAGAAGACCAATGTGCTAGCCTCTAGGCCCAGTGCGTGCAACCGGGGGTTCTCACGTGTTCTCAGAACTCCCGGCCACGATACACCCGCTGCAGCTCTGGGGTGACCTGATAGCGATCCGCGTCCGCCAAATTCAACTTCAGACGCAGGTTGTTGAGGAGCTTCCAGTAGGGCGGTACAAAGGCTTTTCCGACGGTGTTCATCGAGGTCGGCTCACCGGAATAAGCCACTGTCTCGATGCGGCAGCCCCGGTAGTAAACCGGACGAGAGCCAAGGCGAACCGAACGGGGATCCTGGACATGGCTGGGATCCACCGTCAAACCCCGAAACTGGACGGCACCTGGGCGAGACGCTTCTCGGTAGCGGAGGTAATGGGCCCAAACTTGGGCGACCCACTGCGGTAATGCCTCAGGCTGCACGTGATAGCGCTCGGGCAACAACCGATCATTCAAAAAACCAATCAACCCAGACCAAGCTCGCCAGAGAAAAGATCCGACAACGCGAGCAGCAGGAGACGATGAGATTTTCATGGTGGAAGCCCAAAAACTCTGAACGGTCAGAAATTGCTGCTGATTATACCAATCCCTCTTGAGTAGAACGCTCATCCTGAACATTTTCCCCCAGAATATCTTTCCAACTTGGGAGCAGCAGCCAAGCTTGCGCCCAAGCGCGTTGAGCCCACGAAAATCCATCGACTAGAATATCCCCAAGGCTTCGACTGTGAATCGGCTCTTGGGTTGAGCAAACGAGCGGCTATTAGAGTCTGCAGGCAAGCTGGCAAAATTACTGTATCCAAGGGGATGGACGGATATGACCTGGCGCGGCGAAATTACTCCCATCAATCGGCTGTGGGGATCCCTTCCCTACCTGTTGCCTTTGGTATCGGCTTTGCCGTTTGGCTTTGTGCGTTCCGGTTTGTTTAACTCGGTACCGGCCTTGATCCCGATTTTTGCCCCTTTATTTCGGCTGATACCCTTTGCTACTGGCTGGCTGGGGATGGGGATCTTCTTGGCGTTGCTGTTCCTGGTCGTCCGGAATACCCGCGTGGCTCATTTCGTCCGCTTTAACACCATCCAAGCCCTGTTGCTGAATATCGTCTTGTTCCTGGTGCAGTTGCTGATGCAGGTGCTGGGGATGCTGTTTGGCAGCTTCGGCCTTGGGGCGGTCATGGGGGTTTTGGCGACCACAGCCCTGTTGGGGGTGATTGCTGTTACCGTTTACGCCTGGGTGCAAAACATTCGCAGCCACTATGCTGAGGTGCCTGTTCTTTCGGATGCGGCTTACGCCTGGATTCGCTACTGATGGGGGATCCGGCAGCTAACTTTGGCGGGAGGCTCTTGGCGTGCAGCCCGATCCACCCTACGATCCTGGTTCACCCCTCACCCACCTGGATGAATCTGGGCAAGTGCGCATGGTGGATGTCGCAGAAAAGCCCGTGACCCCTCGTCTGGCTACGGCTCAGGGTCAGGTGCGCATGGCTGAAGCCACGCTACAGGCTATTTTGGCCGGTCAGGGATCCAAGGGGAATGTGGTGGAAACGGCTCGACTGGCCGGGATCATGGCTGCCAAACGCACTGCTGACTTAATCCCCTTGTGTCATCCTCTGCCGCTTAGCAGTGTCCGTGTGGATCTGGATTCGGATCCCCATTTGCCGGGGTTTCTCATCACGGCCACCGTCAAAACCAGCGCCCAAACCGGGGTGGAGATGGAGGCTCTAACGGCGGTTTCTGTGGCTGCCCTTACCCTCTACGACATGACCAAGGCCCTGGAAAAGACGATGGTGATCGAGAATATTCGACTGCTGCGCAAATACGGTGGCAAGTCGGGCCCCTTTGAGGCAGAAACAAGTCCACCGGCAAGCGCTGGATCTCAGGATTGAGCTTAGGATTTGAGAGAGTAATCGGATTGTTCAGCACAGTGTGACAGAAGGTGTGACAGACTTCCAACAGCTCAAGGGCAAGCTCTGCGCTGAAACTTAAGATTTGAGAGGGTTTTGCAAGCAGGGATCCCATGCTTTGGGGTGATGGGAAGTGCTCATGGTCAAGGTTCTGCGTCAGGTTGGGTTCTTCTGGCTGGTTGGGGCTGGGTTGTTGGCAGGAATGGTGCTGCTGCTCTGGCCGATGTTGCAACAGGGGTATCCCATCACCCATTCGACGCAGTTTAATCTCAGTTGGGCTTTTCAATATCAGCGGCAATTTTTTGGCGGACAGTTTTACCCCCGCTGGCTGGAATTTTCCAACTTCGGCTTTGGCAATGCCACGTTTGCCTTTTATCCCCCCCTGTGCATGGTGGCGACCCTGCCCTTTCGCATCTTGGGGTTGGAGATGCCTGATTCGCTGGTGGCCAGTATGGGCTTGGCGATGCTGGTGATGGGATCCGGCCTCTATGCCTTGATTCAGACCGTAGCGCCCCGCCCTATTGCTCTGATGTTGGCGGGGATGGGGATGGCCGGTCCCTATTGGCTGGTGGATATTTACCAGCGGGGAGCGATTGGGGAGGTGTGGGCAATTGCTCTGTTGCCCTGGGTTTTCTGGGCTTTGCTACAGGTGCTCTGCCAACCGGGCTTGCTCTGGCCGATTTGGGCCGTAGCCGTCAGTTATGGCCTGTTGGTGCTCTCCCATTTGCCGACGCTGCTGCTGTTTACTTTGATCGTGCTGCCTTTGCCCTGGGTGTTGCGATGGCGGGATCCCCTCTGGCCAAAGGTAGGACGCTCCTATTTGGGCTTGGGATTAGGGCTGGGGTGGTCAGCCTTTTTTTTGCTGCCTGCATTCCTGGATCAGCGCCTGATTCAGGTGGATTCGGTCAACTTTGCCGAGGACTATTTTCCGCAATATCGCCTGATGGTGAGCGGCCTCACCCGTCTGCAACCACGACTGACCGATCACTGGTTTGAGAGTGGCCTGCTGGGGTACTGGGGCTGGATGGTGGCGGTGGTTGCCGGGGCTGCACTCTTACTGCTGGGCCGCTGGGGTGTGAATCGGGTAACTTCCTACCAGAATGGCAAAAAAGAGGCTGCGGAACCGGGATCCCTCTCTCCATTTCCATCTTCATTGCCGCCCGGAGACCTTGTGCTGTACAGCCTTGGGGTTAGTCTGGTGGCTTTGCTGATGATGACGGATCTATTGAGTTGGATCTATGACTGGGTTTTGCCGTTGCAGCGGATCCAGTTTTCCTGGCGCTGGATGGGGATTACCGCGGTGACCGTGCCCTGGCTGCTGGGATCCCTGGTGGGATGGGGCTGGAACCCAAAAAGCTGGCGGTATTGGCTCCTTTTGGGAACGGTTTTGGCGGTCGTGCTCCAGGTGGGGCTGGGATGGCAAGTTTTGGGCCGAACCAGCTTTCAGCCGCAGGTGATCCAAACCTTTCAGACCCTTTCGGCAGCCAAGCAATTCCCGATTGAGCCCCAACAACGACCGGGCACCCCTTTCTTGTACTGGCACTGGATTTTTCCGGATGGGTTGGCCTTGGTGGATGTGCCGGAATATCGCGCCCATGGGGTGACCTTCCCGATGCCGCCCCCCGGTGTGGATCCGCTGGTGCGGTGGCAAGGGGAGTTGGCAGAGGTGGGATCCCCAGCCGCGGAGCTCCAGGTGGAGCGGTGGAGCTACGGCTACCGTCGTTTTCGCGCGGTCAACCCCACCGACAGAGACCAATGGGTAGCGTTGCGCACCTTTTATTACCCCGCTTGGTGGGTTGAGATGGATGGCCGCCTAAGACCGGCAGAGCACACGGGGTTGGGACAGATACAGGTGCGGATCCCACCTGGAGCGCATCAGATTCAGGTACGCTATCTGGGCACCCCGATGGATTGGCTGGGAGGGTTGCTGACGGGTCTGACCGGGGTGCTGTTGGTTAAGCTGCGGTGGGTGACAGCCCTGTTGGGTTTGCGAGCCCACAGGGGCAACCGATTGGAGGAGACTGGAGACTTAGAGGAGACAAAAACATGTTGAGTCGGGTGGCAGATTCGATTTACTGGCTAAACCGCTATGTGGAACGTGCGGAGAATATTGCCCGGTTTGTCGATGTCAACTTGAACCTAATCCTCGACTCTCCCAGTGGCACCGCTCAACAATGGGATCCGATTATTTACACTACGGGGGATCACGAACTGTTTTACCAGCGCTACGGTGAAGCCACTCAAGATACGGTCGTCCAATTTCTGGCTTTTGATAGGGATTATCCCAACTCGATCCTTTCCTGCCTGCAATGGGCGCGAGAAAATGCCCGTTCTGTACGAGAAGTGATTTCCTCGGAAATGTGGGAGCGGGTGAATCGATTTTATTTGATGGTGAAAGAGGCGGCCCAGCAGGGGCGAAACTTAAGCCAGTGGCATGATTTTTTTACGGAAGTGAAGCTGGCCAGTCACCTGTTTGCTGGGGTTATGGATGCCACCATGACCCATGGAGAAGGATGGCATTTTGGCCAGATTGGCCGCCTTTTGGAACGGGCTGATAAAACCGCACGGATCTTAGATGTAAAATACTTTATTCTATTGCCTTCCGTACAATACGTGGGCACAGCGCTGGATGAGTTGCAGTGGATTGCTTTGCTGAAATCTGCCAGTGCTTATGAAATGTACCGCAAATACAGTCGTCAACATCGCATTAACCCCCGGGAGGTGGCCTCTTTCCTGATTTTGGATCGGCAGTTTCCCCGTTCGATTCAGTTTTGTTTGATTCAGGCGGATCGATCTTTGCACCAGATTACGGGTACTCCAGCCGGCACCTGGCGGGATCCCGGTGAGCGGGCTTTGGGCCGTTTGCGCTCCGAATTAGACTACTTAACCATTGATGAAATCATAGAACAGGGTCTACACGAGTTTCTCGATAATTTACAATTTCAAATGAACCGGGTTGGGGAGCGTATTTACGAAACATTCTTTGCTATTCAACCTTTGCAACCTGTGGATCCCTCTTTGTCCTCCCAACGCCAAACACAACGAATATGAATGGCCCTGATCCTCAAAATCCTCATCCGATGGTGGGTTTCCCACAAATTTGTTTTATCAAGAACACTGTCTCCAATCCCAAGATTTTGATCGGAGATTACACCTACTACGATGATCCAGACGATTCGGAGAATTTTCAACGCAATGTTTTGTACCACTACCCTTTTGTGGGGGATCGTCTGATCATCGGTAAGTTTTGCGCCATTGCCCGTGGCGTTAAATTCATCATGAATGGCGCCAATCACGCCATCGCCGGATTTTCCAGCTTTCCCTTTTTTATTTTTGGCCAAGGATGGGAGGGATCCGAACCTGCGCCCGAGTCTTTCCCTGACAAAGGCGATACGGTCATTGGTAACGATGTTTGGATTGGCTACGAAGCGACGCTACTTCCGGGCGTCAAAGTAGGGGATGGGGCGATCATTGGGGCAAAAGCAGTGGTGAGCCGGGATGTGCCCCCTTACGCGATTGTGGGTGGAAACCCAGCTCGGATTCTGCGATACCGCTTCTCCGAGGAGGTGATCCAGGAGCTGTTGCAGATTGCTTGGTGGAATTGGGATATCGAAAAGATCAGTCGGAATCTGGATAAGATCTCAGGAGCCGATATCCTCGCCCTCAGAACTTGCCGTTGAGGAGGGCCAATCGGCAAAGTCCCTGTCGAGTAAGGATCCATTGCCCATGCGTTGTTGTTCAGACCTGCTCTCCCTGCTTTGGGGGATCTGCTAAATGGAAGAAGCACAGGATACTTGGCCCATTTGGTTGGATCAAGAACCGACGGGAATGGATAAGGTAGCCTTTATCGCCGCCAATGCCACCTTGATCGGAACTGTGGAACTCTCGGAATCCGTGAGCATCTGGTATGGGGCCATCCTGCGGGGAGATATTTCTCCGATTACTATTGGCCGCTGCACCAACATTCAGGACGGGGCAATCGTGCATGGGGATCCCGATCAACCGACGATTATTGGCGAAGAGGTGACCATCGGCCATCGGGCGGTTATCCACAGTGCCCGCATTCAGGGGGGGTGTCTGATCGGGATTGGGGCCACCATCCTGAACGGAGTCACCATTGGAGCCGGCAGCATTATTGGGGCTGGAGCTGTGGTCACCAAGTCTGTGCCGCCCCGCTCTTTGGCTGTGGGGACTCCGGCAAAAGCCATCCGCACCCTTACGGACGAGGAAGTGGAAAAGTTGCGCGTCCATGCCCAGCACTACGTGGAGCTGGCCCATCAACACGCCAGCCGCTTCGGTCGGTTTGGCCGCCCAGATCCTCCAAGAAAAGCTCGCTCCAAGTAACGGATAGCCCTCAACTCATCCATCCCTAGCCCATCAACAACTGGGATCCGAGCACAGCACCCAAGTATCTTTACTGCCCCCTCCTTGGGAGGAGTTCACCACCAGGGATCCCTTCTTGAGGGCAACGCGAGTCAGGCCGCCGGGATGAACATAAATGTCTTCGCCGTAGAGGATGTAGGGCCGCAAATCCACATGGCAGGCCTCCAGGCAAGGGCCTTCCCCCCGATCGACTAAGGTGGGTACCCGCGACAGGCATAGCGTCGGTTGGGCGATGTAGTTGCGGGGTTGAGCACGGATTTTCTCGGCAAAAGCAGCCCGTTCTGCCGGTGTGGCCTGGGATCCCATCAACATGCCGTATCCCCCCGACTCGTTGGCTGCTTTCACCACCAGCTTGTCCAAGTTTTCTAGGACATAGGCTTGATCCTGAGGATCCCAACAGAGGTAGGTGGGCACATTGGGCAGAATCGCCTCTTCTCCCAGGTAGTAGCGAATCATCTTGGGCACATAGGCGTAGATCACCTTGTCATCGGCCACTCCCGTCCCAAGGGCATTGGCAATCGCCACCCGACCCGAGCGATACACCTCCAATAGCCCCGGCACCCCTAGCATCGAATCGGGACGAAACGCCAGGGGATCGATAAAATCATCGTCAATGCGGCGATAGACCACATCCACCCGTTGCAGACCCTTGGTGGTTCGCATTTGCAAGTAGCCATCTGCCACCACCAGATCCCGCCCCTCTACCAATTCCACCCCCATTTGCTGGGCCAAAAAGGAATGCTCGAAATAGGCAGAGTTGTAGATGCCGGGGGTTAGTACCACCACAGTTGGATTGGAAAGCTGCGGGGGAGTGAGGTGGAGCAGAGTCTCCAGTAAGTGGCTGGGATAATCATCCACCGGCTGGATCCCCATGGTGTTAAAAAGGGCCGGGAAGGTACTTTTCATCACCCGCCGATTTTCCAACACATAGGACACCCCCGAGGGACAGCGTAGGTTGTCCTCCAACACATACCAAGTGCCATCTCGATCCCGAACCAGATCCGTTCCGGTAATGTGGCACCAAATCCCTCCCGGTGGATTCAAGCCAATACAGGGGCGCAAAAACCCCTTAGCCGACTCGATCAGCTCCGGCGGCAGGATCCCATCTTTGAGAATCTTCTGGTCGTGGTAAATGTCATCAATAAACAGGTTGAGGGCATGGATGCGCTGTTTTAAGCCCTGCTCCAGCCGACTCCACTCACCAGCCGAGATGATGCGCGGAATGATGTCAAACGGGAAAATCCGCTCCGTCCCCTGGCTGTCACCATAAACGTTGAAGGTAATCCCCATTTGAAAGAAAGCGGCCTGGGCTGCCTGTTGCCGCCGCTGCAGCTCCCCTTCCTCCAAGGAGTGGATGCGCTCGATCAAAGGGACGGCTTCAGGACGCGGCTGGTTCGCCGCCAGAAACAGCTCGTCGTAGAAACCTTCACCAGGATCGTAAGTATCAAAGCGCACGTCTGGGATCCCTTGAACACTACCCCCTCTTTACTGTTGGCGGCTGCGTGCCAGCAAAATGTGTTTTCGGCTACCATTTATTCAGCCGTTACATTCGGTTTATACTTCGTCCGCTTATACTCCGGCGGGTAGAGTGGAGTTCATGATGGGCCAGAACCAATGGGGCCGCATCAAGATTACCGTGTCGATGACGTGAATGATGCCATTCTCTGCTTCAACATCGGCCTGAAGGACAGTGGCATTGTTCACCTCGAAAATATCTTCGTCGATTGTGAGATCAATCGGGGATCCCTCCACCGATCCAACGGTTTGGAACTTGGCTAGATCGGCTTTTTTCAGGGGACCGGGGACAACGTGATAACACAGAATGCGAGTCAATTGGGGGATGTTTTGCACCAGCGTGGTGATCGTTCCAGCGGGCAGTTTGGCAAAAGCAGCATCCGTCGGGGCAAAGACAGTAAACGGGCCAGGGCTCTTGAGAGTATCCACCAAATTGGCTGCTTTCACCGCCGTTACCAACGTGGAAAAGCCTTCTACAGAAACGGCAATATCGACAATGTCTGGCATGAGCGGGATCCCTTTTGTGGTGAGGTCTTTGGGGTAGAGTCAAGACTTAGCGATAGTTCTGATCTTGAATGCAAGTGAGGCGTGCAGCTTCTCGAATGCCGTATTCAGGACGGGTAAAACGATTCAGTTGCCCTTCAAAATAGCGGCGATTCATCATCAGGTGACGCGGATTGGGATCATCCAACGGGTACAGAAAAGCAGCCCGGCCAGCTTGGATCACTGCCGAGGTGACGTTGTACATGGAACGCTGGAAGCTAACCCCCAACTGGATCAGCATATCCTCATCGCCTCGGCAATGCTGACGATAATAATCCACCAAATACTGGGGCAAAAAGTGGTACATATCCTGGTGTAATAGAGTGGGTGGGATCCCGGCTGTACCGACTGGGAACTTATCTGCATACAAAATTCCGTAGTGGAAATCCAGTTGATTCACAGGAACTTGGTTGGCCTGAGCATTGTAGGATTTGGTACCCCGGAAGGGAGACGTGCGATAAAACACCGCTTCCACATAAGGAAATGCCGCCTCATACAGCCAAGTGAAGCCCTTGGATTTGGGCACAATGTCGTACCATTCTCCACGAATACGGACACGGTGATAAATGGGTCGGCCAGCAATGGCAAAAATCCCATTCACCAAAAAGTTCATTGCCTCCGGCACACTGGTAAGCTTGCCCTCATCATAGAGATCGCTCATCTCAAAAAAGACCGGGGCCATCACTTCCCAAAATAACCCCAGCACCGAATACATCGTGGCCTGACGGCACAGCTCTATAAACATGTCGGGAAAAAGCTTATATAGGCCTTGCAGTAGCGGATTTCCCTGGATATAAGCCCGGATGGCCCGGTCGGCATTTTGTTTGTATTCCTCGGAGTCCATGTAGGGATCCAAAAGCCCCCCCATATCCCGATGCCAGAGCATCGCCCGCATACATTCTTCGGCAAATTCCATGTTGATGCGGTCATGCCAAAGGTGATGCAAAATCCGGGGCAGCTTACGCTTCAGTTCCCCTTTTTCCATAAACTCCAGCAACTCCGGGTGGGCCGTAGCAGGGCCACGCCAAATCCGCAAATCGGCATTGTCCCCCGCATAGTGGTTGGCTAACTGGAGATATTCTTCAGGGATGATGAACTTAAAAAAGGGCAAGGGATCCACAAATACCTGCTCGGCAATGTAGAGCAGATCCCGCCAGTAAAAATCCATCGGCACCGCATAGGCTTTGTAGAGGCCGATGATCTGCATCAGGTTCTCAGGGGTATCCGGCAACATGGATCCACCCGCTTCCAGCCGATGGACAATGTCAGCAAAAGGATGGGTAGAAGGGGGTAATTGGGTTTTCGGTTGAGTGGCTACGGACATAGATAACTCCCAGATAGCTCCATCAAGTTTCTTCAGCGCTGCAATGGGGATCCCGTTCTGCAATACGGCTTCGGTGGTGCCAGTTCTAGGGGGTAAGATTCCCTGCTTCTGCCAGGATGACGGCGTGGGCTTGAGCCACCTGAGTGGAGAGGTTGAAGGCCAAAGGTTGCGGCCATTTCACTAGGTTCATGGGTTGGATCCCAAACCAGAGGATCAACGCCGCTAAGACCAATCCCGGGATCCGTTCCCAACCCTTCACCGCAGGGTAGTAGGCGGTGCGATTATCCAATTTCCCAAAACAGGTGCGGTTGAGCAAAATCACAAAATAGACCGCCGTCAAGCCGGTGCCCAAGATACCGATCAGCGTGGGCAAGGGGAAATCGCTGTAGCTGCCTTGGAAGATCAAAAACTCTGCCACAAAACCGATCAACCCTGGGATCCCAGCACTGGCCATCCCCCCCAAAATCAGCAGGGCACTAATGGTCGGCAGGCCGCGGAGGGGGTTGAGCAGACCGTTTAATACGTTCAAATCGCGGGTACCCACTTTGCGCTCCACCAAACCCACCAAGTCAAATAGCAGCGCCAGAATCAGCCCGTGAGCCACCATCTGCACCATCACCCCGGTCAGACTAATGGAAGTAGCCGCCGCCATGCCCAGGAGGATATAGCCCATATGGCCGATAGAACTGTAGGCCACCATCCGCTTGATGTCCTTTTGCGCGATCGCCGCCAAAGCCCCTGCCAGTACTGCAATCGCTCCCCACCAAGCTAGGATCCCGCCCAAATTGGCCCAGGCTTGCGGCAACAGTTGCAAGCCAAAGCGGAACAAGCCGTAGGTGCCCAGCTTGGAGAGAACGCCCCCCAGCAGCATCGCCACCGGAGCCGAGGCTTCTCCATAGGCATCCGGCAACCACGTGTGAAAGGGAATCAAGGGCATCTTGATGCCAAAAGCCACGATCAAAGCCAGCAACAGCAAGGTTTGAACCGCAGGACTGAAGGAGGCAATGGGAATTTCTGCCAGCTCAAAGCTGTGGGGATCCCCAATCCAGTAAATGGCCAAGAAGGCCCCTAACAAGAAAATGGCAGAAACGGCGGTGTAAATTAAAAACTTGATAGCAGCATAATCCCGCTTACCACTACCCCAGATGGAGATGAGCAAGTAGATCGGGATCAACACCAGCTCATAGAACAAGAAAAACAGAATCAAATTCTGAGCGGCAAAGGCTCCATTCACCGCCCCGCTCATCAATAAAATCAAGCCGTAAAACAGGTTGGGTCGCTTAATATCAGGCTCGGCGGTCAGCACAGCAATCAGGGTAATTAACCCATTCAAAGCCACCATCAACAGCGACAAACCATCCAACCCCAAGGAATAGTTCAACCCCACCTGTGGGATCCAATCCCATCGTTCTAGCCACTGCATCCCCACGGTTTGCAGATCAAAACGGCTAAACAACAGCAGCGAGATCGTTAACGGGATCCCCGACAATACCACTGCCAGCTTTCGCCCCCCCAACCCCAAAAACAGCGGCAGGGATCCCAGTATCGGCAAGGCAATCAAGACATTTAGCATCATCTCCACCTTCCTCCCTTCTCAGCCTTTTCATCCACCTAAGCCTAGAGAACCAACCAACCGAGGAGAGCTACCCCCACGACAATGGTTAGCAAATAGACCTGCAACTGACCGGAGGTGGTGTACTTCAAAACTTGCCCCCCAGCCAGCACCGCCAAGCTAGTCAGGTTCACCAAGCCATCCACCACATAGCGGTCGAGTAAAGCCGTGATTTCAGAAATAATGCGCACTGCAAACACCACACTGGCCCGGTAAAGCTTGGGGGTATAGAAGTCGTTGGCCAACAAATCCTGCCAGTCGGACAAAAAGGCCCAATCCACAGCCCGCCGCTCTGGACGCAGGTAGAGTGCCGCGCCCAAGGCGATCCCCACCAGGCTGGATCCGGTCATGACCCCGGTGGGGGTCCAGTCTAGTGCCGGAATTAGATCCAACGCCGCCAAGATCATCGGCATGTGCAGCGTCACTCCCATGACCACCGTCATGGGCAGGATCATTGGCCAGTGCACCTCCGGCGAACGCTCGCTCATTTGCTGAGGCTTGCCTGCCCAGATCAGGCCGAACACCCGCATCAGCCCTAGGGCAGTGATGCCATTGGTGAGCAGGAGAACCACTGCCCACAACGCCTGTCCAGATTCCACCAACTGCTGCCACAGATCCGTCAGCACCCAAAAGGAACCAAACGGCGGCAAGGCGATCATCCCCGCCATCCCGATCAAAAAGCACAGTCCTGACACCGGTCGCCGCGACCACAACCCCCCCAGGTAGCGCAAATCCTGGGTAATGCTATTCCAGATCACAGTGCCCTGAGCCATGACCAACAGGGCCATAGCCGGAGCGTAGGTGAGCAGTAATCCGTAGGCTTGTTGGGTGTGCCCGGTGCCCACCGCCACAAAAATCAAACCCATGTAGGCACTCACCAAGTAGGACAAGGCTCGCTTGGCATCAATCTGAGCCAGGGCCACCAGGGATCCCCCCACCGCCGTTAGGCCACCAAGAGTCAGCATCACTGTCAACACTGTTGGTGACAGGGCATACAGGGGTTGCAAACGAATCAACACCCATGCCCCAGTGCCCACCACCACTGCATTGCGCAAAATCGTCGCAGGGATCGGCCCCTCCATCGCCTCATCCAGCCACAGATGCAACGGAAATTGGGCGCACTTACCCACCGAACCGGCCAGTAAACCTAACCCCACCAACGTGATTAGGGTGGGATCCACACTCACCTCTCCGGTCTGAACCCGCTCTGCCCAGCTTGCCAAAGCCTCGAAGTCCCAGGATCCCGTCAGGGGATAGATGGCAATCACCCCCATCAGCAACAACAAATCGCCGACCCGCTTGGTTAAAAATGCATCCCGTGCCCCCGTTACCACGAGAGGCTGGTTGAACCACAAGCCCACCAGCAGGTAGGTCCCCAGAGTCAAAATCTCCAGAATGACGTAGCTAAAAAACAGAGAGTCGCACAGGGCTAGGGCACACATTCCCCCCTCAAACAGCCCCAGCAACGAGAAAAATCTGGCCCAGCCCCAGTCCATCTCCATGTAGCCAAAGCCATACACCTGAGCGGCCAGGTTCAAACCCGTCACCAGCACACAGGCCCCTAGAGTCACCGCCGAAACCTGGAGGGGCAACTCCAGCACCAGATCCCCCACCTGCATCCACGGAAACCGCATTACCTGGACGGGGTGACCCCAAATGGCTACCAAGGCCCCGACACTATGGATAAAAGCGACCAAGCTAAGCAGAGCATTCAAGTACCCGGCTGGGCGTGGCCCCGTGCGGCGTGTAACGCCAGGCAACCAAACCAAGGCTCCTATCCAAGCCAACAAGGCATAAAGGGGAATCATCCAGATGGTCGTCACTAGCCAGTTCCAGCCCATAACCCTCCTTTAGCCAGGGATCCCGACTTGTATGCAATGTTTGCTGAGATTCTGTAAAAAATCTTAAAAGCATCCTAAAGGCAAATGAGCATAGAAAAAAATCGAGTTTCTCAATTAGGTGCATAGACTTTAGTCTATGAGTATCTCTTCCCTGTCGCTTATTCCAAGAGCTTGGATAACCTTCAGGATACTAGTAGGTCAAAGTTTGGGCAGATTCAGCTTTGCTGGCATAGTTAAGGCTAGAGTCGCAGGGAGACAGGCCGTTGAACCCCACTACTGGAATCTCAACCCCAATTCGTTCGGAACTGAGCCGGGAACAATTCTGTGAACTATTGCGAGGCCAACTCAGTCTGGCCTTAACCCAAAATGAGCTGGAGCAGGCAAAATCGCTTCTTTTACCTGTTCAGCCGGTGGATATTGCCGATGTGATCGGGGAGTTGCCGGAGGCTCAACAGGCTTTGGCCTTTCGGCTGCTGGCTAAGGATCTGGCAATTCGAGTTTACGAACATCTGGATCTGGAGTTGCAACAAGTGTTGCTGCAAGAGCTTAAAAGCCATGAAATCCAAGACATTCTCGACAAGATGTCGCCGGATGACCGGGCAAAGTTATTTGATGAGTTGCCTGCCAAAGTGGTGACTGCGCTGCTGCCGCAACTCAGTCCACAAGAACGGGAAGCCACGGCACTGCTGCTGGGTTATGCCCCCAACACAGCCGGGCGAATCATGACTCCTGAGTACATTTCTCTCAAGGAGCATCTGACGGCAGCCCAAGCTTTGGAACGGGTGCGCCTGTTGGCTAGGGAAACCGAGACGATTTACTACCTCTACATCACGGACAGCGAGCGGCATCTGACGGGAACCTTGTCCCTACGGGAACTGGTGATGGCGGATCCGGCCCAACTCTTGGGGGAAGTGATGAATCGAGAGGTGGTGTTTGTGAGCACGAATACCGACCAGGAGGAGGTGGCGCGGGTGATCCAGCGATATGACCTATTGGCGGTGCCTGTGGTGGATACGGAACAGCGCTTAGTCGGGATCGTCACGGTAGACGATGTGCTGGACATTCTGGAGCAGGAAACCACCGAAGACATCTACTCCTTGGGGGGGGTGCAATCCGGGGAAGATGATTATTTTGATTTGAGTTTTTGGTCAGCGGCCCGCAAACGGGTGGTGTGGCTACTGGTCTTGCTGTTTACCAACACCTTCACCAGCACGATCATTGCCGGACAGGAGGAAGTGTTAAGCGAAGTCATCGCCTTGGCAGCGTTCATTCCGCTGTTGGTGGATAGCGGCGGCAATGTTGGGGCGCAGTCTTCGACGGTGGTGATTCGCGGTTTGAGCACGGCAGTGGTGCGCCTTAAGGATGGGTTTGGGGTGATCTCCCGCGAGGCCGCAGTGGGGGCCATGCTGGGGCTGATGCTCAGTGTGATCACGATTGGCTGGGCTTATGCGCTGCAACGGGATCTATCGGTCGCAATTATCGTTGGGTTGAGTTTGTTTGGCATCTCCGTTCTTTCTTCGGTGTCGGGGGCTGGCTTGCCGTTTCTGTTTCGCTCCTTTGGCTTGGATCCGGCTCTGATGGCAGCTCCTTTTATCACCACGATTGTGGATGTTTTGGGGGTGTTGATTTACTTCTACACGGCTCGCCTGGTCTTGGGTATCTGAGACGGGTGAGTTGGGCTAGGTTGGATCCGGCTCCTTTGCGTACTGCTGGTGCTCCACTCTTCTCCACAGGTTCATTTGCCGGATATTGTGGCTCGCTTGGCCGCGAGTCTAGGGGGACATTTACAGGTGCAAGCCCGGGTTTCCGGCCACCGTTTGCTGGTGCGGATTGACGGGGATCCCCTCCCTGAACCGGATCCCCTGCTGGAGCGTCTTACTCCGACGCTTGAGGCCATTGCTGCGGCTTATGGGCAACGCTGGGTGGAGATTTTTGCTTTTCCTGCAACAGAAGGGATCCCGGAATGGCATCGGCAATGGGAGGGGCAGGTTCAGCTGAATCCCGAGGGCCCGCTGTACCGAGCCAAACAGGGGGATGTGGAGGCCATCCACTATTTGTTGAACTACCTGCTGCGCAAGGAAGGGATCCAAGCCCGTGTTCACCTCAATCGCAAGCTGGGGCTGTTACAAATTAATTTGCAAGCGGTTGAATCGCCGGATCCCGCTTGGGCCAAGGATTTTATGCGGCGGATCTTGGCTCGCTTGGAATTGCCCTTTTTGCACCAGTTGCGGCTTTCCGGCCAAAAACTCGGTTCTTTCTTGCCCACCTGGAGTCAAGAGTTTGACCTCAAACAGACCAGCTTTTGGCAAGCTCCCCCGGTTCGTGCCCGTGTCCCCTGGGTAGAGGATCCAGCCGGTTTGGATCCCGATTCTGAGAAAGACTCTGAGAAAGACACAGAACCTCAGCCGACGGATGCTCCACGGCCAGACCGGAAAGCTGAGCCAGAACCCCTCTCTGAACCCGTGGAGGGGTTGGGCTCTACTCCACAAACCCACACAGATCCCCCGCCCCCATCCCCCTTAGACTAAAGGGCGATTCTGAGGCTGTTCAACCATGCGGATTGTCTTTTTCGGTACGCCGGAATTTGCCCTGCCCTCTCTGGAAATTCTCTTGCAGCGACCCGAGTTTGAGGTGGTGGGGGTGGTGTGTCAGCCGGATCGTCCCCAGGGGCGTGGGCAGAAGATTCTGCCGCCAGTGACAAAGGTGTTGGCCGCATCGCAGGGGATCCCGGTCTGGCAACCGACTCGTTTGCGGCGGGATGAGGCGGTTTTGGCGGCCCTAGAGGCGCTAGCGGCGGACGTATTTGTGGTAGTGGCCTATGGGCAGATTTTACCTTTAAGGGTGTTGCAAATGCCGAAGCTGGGCTGTGTGAACGTGCATGGATCCCTGTTGCCTGCCTATCGTGGCGCTGCTCCGATTCAGTGGGCGATTGCCAACGGCGAAACCGAAACGGGCATTACCACCATGCTGATGGATGAGGGAATGGATACAGGAGCAATGTTGCTCAAGGCCAGTGTACCGATCGGGCCAGAGCAAACGGGGTTGGAATTGACAATGCAGCTGGCCCAACTGGGAGCCGAACTTCTGGTGGAAACCCTCTTAAAACTCGAAAAGGGAGAGCTGATTCCCATGCCTCAAGAGGGATCTCGGGCCAGCTACGCCCCCTTGCTGAAAAAACACGATTTTCACCTGGACTGGAGCCGCCCGGCTCAAGCGCTGCACAATCAAATTCGCGCTTTTTCCCCCCAGTGCTTTACCGGTTGGCAAGGACAACGCATCAAGATCATCCGTTCTGGCTCGCCCCAACACCATCCTGCCCCCCCAGAACTGCCCAAGGGCCAACCTGGAGAGGTGGTGGGATTGGCTAAGGGCGAGGGTGTGTACGTGGCAACCGGTGAGGGATCCCTGTTGATTCAGCGGGCACAGCTGCCCGGGAAAAAGGAGCAATCCACCTGGGATTGGGTGAATGGGGGGCGGTTGGGGGTGGGCATGCGTTTTGAGGCTTTGCCCATGGAGCCTGACTGATTGGGGCTAATGCCGGTTACGGAGGGCGTGCATTCTTTCGCCGAGGGTTTGGATCCCGGTGACAATGCGTTCATCCGGCTGATAGCTAAAGGCAAGGCGGAGGGCGTTGTCTCCTTGGCCATCGGCAAAGCAACGGGTACCGGGTAGGAAGGTGACGCCCAACGCTCGGGTCGCTTTGAGCAGCTCGGTTGCCTTGAGGTCAGGGGGCAGCTCACACCAAACAAAAAAACCGCCTCCCGGGGCCTCAACCCGGACGTCCGCTGGAAAGGCTTGCGCCAAAGTATCCAGCATCAACTGGCATTTTTCTCGGTAACGCTGGATCAGGAGTTGGATGTGGCCTTGTAAGCGGCCTTCTGCACAATAGCGAGCCACCACCCGCCCCAAGAATGGCCCCAGGGATCCCTCGCTGCGAAACATCTCCAACCGCTGAATGATCTCAGGATGACCACAGGCCCAGCCCACCCGTACCCCCGGCACCACGATCTTGGAGAAGGTTCCCACATAGAGCACCCAACCTTCCCGATCCATCGAAGCCAGGGTCGGCAAGGGATCCCCGGCGAAGCGCAGATCGTAGTAGGCGTCATCCTCCACCACCACCACGCCGTAGTCAGCCGCTAGCTGCACCAACTTTTGTCGCCGCGATAGGGAGAGGGTTGAGCCTTTTGGGTTTTGGAAGGTGGGAATGGTGTAGATGAAGCGGGGGCGGATCCCTTGCTGAGCCAAGTTTTGTAAGACCTGCTCTAAGTGAGCCACGACCATCCCTTCTCCATCCACCGGAATCGAGATGAGACGTGCCCCCGCCGCCGCAAAACGACTGACGGCCCCCATAAAGGTTGGCCCTTCTACAATCACCACATCCCCGGGTTCTACAAAAACTTGCGGCAGCAGGCCAAGGATCTGCCCTGAGCCGTAGCTAATCAGGAGGTTTTCCGGTTCGGCCTTCACCCCTCTGGCCTGCATCAACTGCAACACCAAGTCGATCAACCCAGCAAAGGTGCCCCCGTAATTCAGGGCATCATCCCCATCCTCCGCCAACACCTCTGCGGTTGCCTGGGCCAACTCCGCCTTGGGAAACAGCGTGGGATCCGCCAGTCCAAAGGCAAAACTGGTCACCACCGGTACTGCACCGGGAATCTCCGCACCGAAAGGGGGAGGGATGAGGGTCTGGGCGCGCTCGGTAAACAGGCTGTGCAACTGTGGACGGATAGGGGTTTGGGTCATGGGAGGGAGAGACAAAACGGGGAACTGTTGAGCTCGGACTTGAGTTTAGCTTAGTCGGCGGGGATCCCCGCGCTCTCCCGGAGGGGAGCGTCGGGATGAGAGGCGAGCGATGCCTCTCGTCCAGAAGACGGACACCCTAACCCCGCCACAACTGGCGATGAAGTAGGACTCATTCCAGAGCACTGACTGTATGCGAATTGCCTACCAATACCGATTGCAACCCACTTACCAACAGCGATGTCAGATGAGTCGCTGGCTTGAGATGTTGCGGCATCAGTACAACTGGCTGCTGGCAGATCGCTTTGACTGGTGGGAGATGAACCGTTGCCCAATCAACGCTTGTCCGCTAGTGGCGAGTATTGCCGAGCCACGGGAGCAGCCCAACTATTACAGTCAGAAGCGGTCTTTGGTGCCCCTGAAGGGTGAACGCCCTTGGTACAAAGAGATCCATTCCCAAGTGCTTCAGGACATGGTGGGGCGGGTTGATTTGGCCTTTGAGCGATTCATCAAGGGTGATAGCTCGGGCAAGCGTAGCGGTAGGCCCCGGTTCAAAGGGCAGAATCGCTATCGGACGTTCACCTACCCCCAGGCCAGTCACGACTGGATTAAGGACAATCGTGCTCCGCACGGCGCGGAGCGCCATCGGGTCACGCTACCCAAGATTGGGGTGGTGAAGTTCATCTGCCACAGGCCATTACCTGAGGGGTTTGCGCTCAAAACAGTGTCAATATCGCTCAAGGCTGATGGGTGGTACGTGACGTTTTCTCTGGAAGATAAGTCGGTGCCTGATGGTTCTCCGAACCATGCGGAGCATGATAAGCCGCTGCCTGAGGTGGTCCCGACCGAGGCCAACAGTCTGGGGGTAGATGCTGGGCTGGAGTACTTCATCGCCTGCTCAGACGGCACCACGAAAACACCGCCGAAGTTCTACCGACAGGCTGAAAAGAAGCTGGCCCAGCTTCAGTCCAAGCGTGAACGGAGGCCCAAAGGGTCGAAGGCAAGACGGAAACTCAATGCCAAAATTGCCAAGCTGCACCAGCGTATTGCTAGGCAGCGGCGGCAGTGGCATTTTGAAACGGCGGGTGAGTTGGTGGACAAGGCAGACGTAATCTTTGTCGAGGACTTGCAAGTCGCCAACATGACCCGCCGTTGCCAGCCAAAGACAGGTAAGGGCGGTGAGTTTTTGCCCAGTCGCGTCAGCGGTGCGGAGCACTATGGTCAAGCGGCTAAGTCTGGGCTGAACAAAAGTTTTGCTGATGCTGGGATAGCGGGGTTCCTGAACGAAATCCTTCCGTACAAAGCTGCAAAAGCTGGGCGGTGGGTTGTGAAGGTTAACCCGGCTGGCACATCTCAGCATTGTGCAATGTGCCTGAACCGAGTCCCGAAGGAACTAGCTGACCGCTGGCATGACTGCCCCCAGTGTGGAGCGTCGATGCCGCGAGATGTGAACTCTGCGGTGCTCATCAAAAAAGTGGGCCTGGGGCATCGGCTCACTCAAAAACGCGAAGGTCGAAAGACTGGAGAAGCCCGCGCTCTATCCGTAGGATGCTCGCGTAGCGTACCGTAGGTATAGCGTCGGGAGTATGTCACGTCAATGCTTGCCACGATAACAGGAAAGAACTGCTCAACAGCAGGGATCCCAGTAGCCGCCGCCAAGTGGGATGAGGGATCTCCGCCAGTACCCCGCCGGCACTTAAGCACAGCAGGGGCAACACCACCAAGCCCCAGCGGGCACTCTGCTGTAAACCATTCACCTGTGGCCCCCAAACCAGCAAAGCCAGCACCCCCATCCACAGGACATGTCCCAAACTGGCCAAGCTGATCAGGGTGTGCTGTCGCTCTGACCAAGGCCAGCCCAGTCGTACTAGGGTTAAGCCCAAGGGCAACATCAGGGTGGCTAATACGGCCAGACCGCTTGAGTAGCTAAGGCGATGTGTAGGCAGGGTTGACACGGTGACCACGGAAAGCCAATCCGTCCGTCCTAGCCAGGAAAGCCCCATCACCAGCAGGATTAAACCCGCCCCCCGCCACCGCTGTCGAGGCCACTGCTGACTGATCCACAGCCCCGTCAACAGAAGCACCAAGGGCCAAACTTTGGGTGTGAGGGCACAGGCTAGAGCCAACCCTCCCCAGCGGGAAGAGGAACCCATGCCACAACTGCAGAGCAAAACCAAGCTGCCCAAAATCTCACTGCCCGGTTCTAACCCTTGGGTGAGAACCCAGGGGCTTAACCCCCACAAGCCCGCACTCCAGAAATTGCCCCAGTTCCAGCACAGGATCAAAATCACCAGGCAGGCCAGCACCGATACCCCTCTCAGCACCGCCTCAATCGGGATCCCTGTCCCTTGCACCAGCCAGGGTAGAAATCCACCCGCCATCCACTGAAATAGGGGGAGTTCCGTTTGTCCCGAATAGAGGGATCCCTCAGAATCACTGACAGGGAAGACCCGCCACCATTGCAAATGAGCCGGTTGGCTGATGGAGCGCAGACGCTGACCAAGCAGGAGTCCCATGCCACCCCAAAGGAGCCAGTTGCCCAGCCAAGGGAGGGATCCCCCCAGGCGTTGACGTTTGCTCCTCAAGCGCAGATGAGGCGCTGAACCACGGGGTTTGCGCAGAGGATTGCGGGGAGTAGCAGGGGGGAATTTCATTCTCCTCAGGCGCAATTCTATAGTGCTACATAGTGCTGCGTATCGCTGACGCGACCGAGAAACCGGAGCAGTCCGCTGACTTAATCCGCTAACTTAAAAGGAAGGCTTAGTTAACTCTAGATCGCCCGTCAAGGGGCAACCGGCCTGCTGCCAACTGCGGATTGCTTGAGCTGTAATTCCCTCTGTCACATCCCGGATGGGTACACCCGATCCAGTCACTTGCAAGCGCACCAGTTGCCAGGGATCCCTGGGGGTAGAGCGGATGAGGTAAGCCTCGTAGGCCAGTTGAATGTTCTCGGTTCGACGACCAGCAAGGGGGTTTTGGCCTTTTTTTGTATCTGTGTCTGGAGTCGGATCCAAAACCAAGCGGCGTTCTAGGGTGGTGAAATAAAGTCGAAAGCCCTGTGGAGGGGAGCCCGTTGTGGGGATGGGTAAATCCTCCAGGGGCTCCACCTCAGGTTCTCCCACCAACACCACCTGAAACTCGGAACGGGAGCGACTCAAGGCCAAATTCAGAAATAGGGGCAATTGTTCGGTTAGCCCTTCAGCCCAAAGTTGCGGCTCCGCCCAACAGCGTTCTCCCTTGGCTTGGCTCAGAGCAGGCTGGCTGAATAGGCCCAACCCTAAAACAGTGGCTCCAGATAAACCCAGCCTTAACCAGCGCCACCTCCAGGATCCGGCTCTCCAGGTTGGGGGATTTTGAGCCAAGGGATCCCTGGGTTCCTTGGCATTCAGCTTAATGGGCAGCAGCATCACACAACTGTTGAAAGGCAGCAACCGGATCCGGAGCAGCGGTCACTGGGCGACCCACCACCAAATAATCTGCCCCTGCCTGCAAGGCTCTAGCCGGGGTCCAAATCCGTTGTTGGTCATCCTCCAGACGGTGTAGCGCGTCATTGCCTGTATTGGTAGGGCTGAAACGAATGCCTGGGGTAACCAGCAAAACTTCGGATCCGAAAGCCTGACGCAGCCGCGACACCTCTTGGGGAGAGCAAACCAGGCCGGTCAACCCTTGTGCTTGGGCCAGTTGGGCCAAATGTAGGATGTAGTCAGCAGGATCCTCGCCAATACCCAACTCTTGCTGCACCTGTTCAGGGCTGAGGCTGGTGAGGAGGGTAACCGCCAACAACCGGCAAGAGCTGGATTGGGCTGCTTCAGCTGCTGCACGCATCATGGCACTCCCACCACTGGCATGAATGGTGAGCAAATCCACGCCGTAGCTGACGGCCACTCGAGTCGCACGGCCAACGGTATTGGGAATATCGTGCAGTTTCAAATCCAAAAAAATCCGTTTGCCCCGCTCCTTTAGAGCCTGCAAAATCGGGGATCCCACCGCTGTGAACAGCTCTGAACCCACCTTCCACCACAGCACTTGGGGCAGGAGATCTACCCACTCTAAAGCCTGCTCCAGAGAGTCTGTATCGAGGGCAACAATAAGCTTCTCACAGGGGTTCAGCGGCAAGTTGGTGCTAGAAGGTAAAGACACAGCAGACCCAACGGAAGGGTTCTGCACAGAAGTCGGGATCCCCATGGCTATACATCCGCTTTTTCGTAATGGGGGCAACCTTCACAGGGGCCACAGGGGTTAACGGCGCAGCGCAACTCGGGGGAATGGGCATTGTAACGACAGGTGGGATCCCCAATACAACCGGGAGGAGAGGCGATGTAAGTGTAGACAACCAAGCCACCAAAGCCAATCGGGCTGACATACACGCTACTGGTACTGAATGTTTCGTTGGAGCGCTCCGGATCCGGTTCTGGCTCATTGACCCCCCAAAATTGCTCCCATTGGTTAAAGGTTTCCTCCAAGGGTACGGCCAGTTGTCCCGCCAGCTCGATGAGGAAGGTTTCCAGAGAGGCTAGGCTGTCTTCGGCAGCTTCAGTGAAGGCTGCAACCCACTCTTCCAGTAGTTTCTCAAAATCCATGCAGCAGCGACCTTGGACGTTCGTTTTACCTTACAGCTTTCTCAGTCTACATGATAGGGACTAGGGCTTGGTTGGGGCGATTCAGATTCATATTAAGCACTCAAACAACTGGTACGCCAAGCAGCAACGATCTCTACTTCTCTACTTTAGATAGTTTTGTTTTGCCAAATGAGATCTAATGAGATCTAACTGGCTAACTTCCCCTCTGACAGACAGTATCTACTAAGGCTTGATTCACCATTGGAAAGAGTGCTGCCAACTCTTCTGTGGATAGGTTTCCGGTGCAGACATTGGCCCGAATATGCCATTCTGCCCACATTTGTGGCGAAGGGACTGAGGGATCCATTTCTGCCTCAGATCCAGCGGTAGCAGCGGGTGCAGTCGAACCCCCACGGCCCCCGATATTGATCTGCATTTGACTGGCGCGATTGATCCCTGTCAAAGACGTTTGGGCCTGTGCGCCTTCTAGCGAAGCCAGACCGAGAGACAGAACCATAAAAAACAATCCAGCACTCCGAAGCATGGGATCTTCCTCAGTCATAGCAGTCATAGTATTACGGCTATTATTCCCAATTTTATCTGGCTAGGCCCGCAGACCAATCCCCGACCACTGCACACAATGGCGACCCTGTTCATCTTTTAGGGATCCATCGCGGCGGTAGGAAAAAAAATCTTGCGGCTGGCTGAGGGTGCAATGGGGGCTAAGGGCAATATGCTGGGGCGGAATCCCGTAGAGTTGGGCTTGGGCTTGGTTGACCTGACGCAGATCCAGACGCACTTTACCCGGATGAGGATCTTCTAGGAGGGCTGAACGGGCTACTGGCGAGGGAGGAAGGGTTTGCAAGACCTGCTCTGCCACTGCTTCGGAGACTTGGTAAACGGCACCGGAAATGGCTGGCCCGATGGCGATGCGGATCTGTTCAGCAGGGATCCCGGCTTGGGTAAACTGTTGCAACACGTTGGGCAAAATGCGGGCGGCGGTTCCTCTCCATCCAGCGTGAATGGCCGCTACCCACTCCCGGCTGGCCACCAAAATCGGCACACAATCGGCGGTACATACCCAAGCGGAGTCGGATCCCTGGCGGGCAATAATGGCATCCACCTGTGGGCGAGTTACGACAACTTCTCTGTCCTCGGAGGATGGTTCAGGTAACGTTGAGTGATGTGTCGTTGCAGCTAGCTCAACTTCGTCTGCCCAAATCCAATCGGGGCCATGCACCTGGTGACCCCACACGGCTCGTTGGGGAGGAAGTTTTAACTGGGCGGCCAACTGGGGTGGCTTATGGGGGTGAATATCTCGACAACCAAAAGCGTGGGGCCAATCCGCCAAAAGCTGACACTGTAACCAGCGAAAGCCCTCCGTTTGTTGCCAAACCCACATCTTAGAACTGTGCATGGGGGGTCATCGACTGGATGGGGCCTGTTTTGACTTGGCTACGCCTGGGGATCCCGAGCTATTCTCTGTTGCTGAAGTCAAGGGTTCTGGCTTCGGATGGAGATACCCCACCCGTTGTTCCAAGCAGCTTTGCAATTCGGCAGGATTGAACAACATCGGCAAAAAATGAATGCTCTGGGTTTCCCGGAAAAAGAACAAAATCGGCAGCGAAGGCCAGAAAATTTGCCAGTCTTGCCACTCGCTGTAGGGAAACTCTCGAATCCGTTTGGAGCCGCTATACACTTGCAAAGCCGTTTTGGTAAAGGCCAGCCCAATCAGGGAGGTTTGCACCAGCAAAAACAGGCCAAATAGCCCCACCACCAATGCTGCCCAAAAAGACAGCCAAAACAAGGGTACCGACAGAGCCAGAATGGCCAAACTGAGGCGAAAATCAGGGGTAAGCAAGTGGGCAGAATCGGATTTCACCATGGCTTGCGCTCCTCTCCCTGCAACAGCGATCCCAGGGACATTCTAGGCCGCATCGACCCGGATTAGAAGATGGCCCACTCAGTCTCCTCTCAGGAGAGAAGGTTAGCCTGAAATCATTACTTCTCACTTCCTCCCATGTCTGAGATTACGCAAAAGATCCTCTCCTGGTATGGCAGCGACAACCCTGGCACCCTGACCAACCTAGCCCGACTGCTAGAACAGGGATCCCTGGCAGGCACGGGGAAATTGGTGATTTTGCCCGTGGATCAGGGGTTTGAACATGGCCCGGCCCGCAGTTTTGCTCCCAACCCGCCGGCCTACGATCCGCGCTATCACTTTCAGTTGGCCATCGAAGCCGGTTGCAATGCCTATGCAGCCCCATTGGGTTTTTTGGAGGCCGGGGCACGAGAATTTGCTGGACAGATCCCGTTGATTTTGAAACTGAATGACCACGATCTTCTGCAAAATGAGGCGGATCCGATTCAGGCCATTACTGGCAGTGTGGCGGATGCGCTGCGCTTGGGTTGTGTGGGCATCGGCTTTACCATTTATCCCGGCTCTAGCTACCGCTTTGAGATGTATGAACAGATCCGTGCCATTGCTGAAGAGGCAAAACAGTACGGGTTGGTGGTGGTGATCTGGTCTTATCCTCGCGGATCCGGCATTTCTAAGCAGGGGGAAACTGCCATCGATATTTGTGGCTATGCGGCCCATATTGCAGCCCAGTTGGGAGCCCACATCATCAAGGTCAAATTGCCCACCGCTCATATTGAACAGGAAGCAGCCCGCAAGGTTTATGAAAAAGAAGGGATCCCGATTTCAACCTTGGCAGATCGCGTGCGACATGTGGTGCAATGTGCTTTTGATGGGCGGCGGATCGTAATTTTTTCCGGTGGGCCTGCGATTGGGGAAGCAGAACTGCTCGAAGAAATTCGCGGCATTCGGGATGGAGGTGGCTTTGGCTCGATTATCGGACGCAATTCCTTTCAAAGACCGAAGGCGGAAGCGATTCGCTTGTTGCAGCAGATCATGAATATCTATCGAGGGCAGTGATCTAAATGGCTTTGCTTTTATGCATCAGCATCAGAATAGAAGGCTAACGGAGAAGGCTAAGCCCAACAATTTTTTTTGATGTATCCTGAGAACACTGTTCAGGATCCCTGCGGATCCGGTTTCTCAGCAAAACTTCTGACCATGGCCCTGACTGAATCTGACCTGAAAGCGCCCTCTGTTGGCGGATCCTTGAGTTTTTTTGAGCGTTACCTGACCGTTTGGGTAGCCCTTTGTATCGTGGCCGGGATCCTCTTGGGGCGGTGGTTTCCACAGGTGGCAGTGACGCTGGATGCTCTCAGTATCTACCAGGTTTCGATTCCGATCGCCATTTGCCTGTTTTTCATGATGTATCCGATCATGGTCAAAATTGATTTTGGCCAGGCGGCTCATGCCCTGAAATCTCCCAAGCCGGTGCTGTTGACCTTAGTGGTGAACTGGTTGATCAAGCCCTTCACGATGGTGGTGATCGCTCAATTTTTCCTGGGTTGGCTTTTTCAGCCTTGGTTGGCGGGCACTGAGGTGATTCGCGGCGTGGAAGTGAGCCTGAGCCATTCGTATATTGCTGGGACGATTTTGTTGGGTATTGCTCCCTGTACGGCGATGGTACTGATGTGGGGTTACCTCAGCTATGGCAATCAAGGGCATACTTTGGTGATGGTGGCGGTGAATTCGCTGGCGATGCTAGTTCTCTATGCACCGCTGGGGCGATGGCTGTTGTCCATGAGCGATCTGACGGTGCCCTGGCAAACCCTTTTGCTCTCGGTAGCTATTTATGTGGGGTTACCGTTGGTGGCTGGGATGGGATCCCGATATTGGATTCTGAGAACCAAAGGGAAAGAATGGTTTGACCAACAGTTTTTACACTTCCTGAACCCGGTGGCGATTACGGCTTTGTTGGTGACTTTAGTGTTGCTCTTTGCTTTCAAAGGGGAGCTGATCGTCGAAAACCCATTGCACATTTTCTTGATTGCAGTGCCCCTTTTTATTCAAACCAATCTAATCTTTGGCATTACCTATGTGGCCGGACAAAAATTGGGTTTGTCCTATGAGGACGCGGCTCCAGCAGCGCTGATCGGAGCCAGCAATCATTTTGAGGTGGCCATCGCAACAGCAGTGGTGTTGTTTGGGTTAAATTCGGGGGCTGCATTGGCTACGGTGGTAGGGGTGCTGATCGAGGTGCCAGTGATGCTGATGTTGGTGGAAGTGTGTAAACGTACGGCTTTTGCCTTTCCCCGCCAGCTTGAGAAGGCAAGTCTGCCGGATCCCCGCTGTTTGCGAAAGATGTGAATTGGTTGAGAGTTCGGCTCCAATTTGACACTCCCCCGTTTATAAAACGGGGGATTCTCCCTTCTAGCTCCCCACAGCTTGAAGCTGTGAGGGATTCATGGAGTTCAGGGGATTGCCAAATACCCCATCCCCTGAGCCGACCGTACCCATTACAGATACGGCTTCTTTTAGACTCAAAGGACACGAGAATCCGTCCCACTGGGCAATGTTCATGACGCTCCGCGTCTTGCGTAGCAAGATTGCGGCATTCCAGTCCGCGTCACAGCAATACCCGTCCTGCCCGGTGAACAAATGCCCACTCCTTTTACCAATCAGCCCCGTCCTGTGGTCGGTTTTGGATGTGTAGGCAGCAGGACGTTTATGCAGCGTCCTGCCCGCCATCTCCAGCTTGTAGGCAACCTTCCACTCCAGGTCGTAGTACGACCAGGTATGGCGCGATTTCCCGGCATCCGAACGCGCCTTCTGGCTCTGTCTGGATTGGCGGATACCTGAGAGGTCTTCCATCCACACATCTGCATTTACCGCATTGGCAAACCGCACAATGCGACGGCTAACGGTGTGGTTGACCGCCCTCATCCAACGGGCTTCTTTGCGCTCCAGTCGCTTGAGTGCTCGGTATTTACCCGCCTGTTGCAACTGGGCACGACGCTTCTGGAAACGACGACGACGATAGGCTACCTCTCCACCCCCAAAAAACACCGCCCGACCCCAACGGGTGGCCGCCACCGCCAAACGGTTCTGCCCCCGGTCAACACCCAGCCGCTCTGTGCTCTTCACTTCGGGAACTTCCCAAGTGATAGATACAACCGCGTACCAACAGCCCCGTAGCTTCATGAGTTTCAAGGTTCCCCGTTCACAATCCTGTTCGGCCAGGATGCGCTCAAGACGCTCGGCATAGTAGGAACTGCTAACCTCAAGGGGAACCCGCTTGTCACCCTGAATCGTGGGGAAACTCACTGAGTAGGTGCTACCTACTTTGTGCAGCTTCCAGTTTTGGTTGTTGACCTCTGGCCAGAACACTTTGAAGTGTTTGACCCGCTGGCCGGCTTTCCCCTTCAGGACACGAATCACCTGGTTGGAGAGGGCCGACTTGAGTGGTGTCACCACTTTGGCGGTTGTTAATGCTTTTCGTTCCTTTGGACTGATGCGGAGCAGTTCGTTTGCCAGTTCGGTTGTCGCACAAACCGTCTGGTTAAACATCTCTGCTTTGACCGCATTGAGGTCAAGAAACTTGAGCTTGAGTGTGGTGGTGACCCGTTTCATGGGGACTATTGTATGTACTATTTCTGTTGCTGAATAAATTCAGCCTGTGCGCTTATATCCCCCGGTTAGAAACCGGGGGCTTTACGCTGCTTTTCGTAAAGGATCCCTAGCTCTAAAATGGAGCCCATGAACCTCCCCCCCGACCGACAACGCGAACATCAAGCTAACGAACGCACCTTTTTGGCTTGGTTGCGTACTTCAATTGCTCTGATTGGTTTTGGCTTTGCCATTGCTCGCTTCAGCTTGTTCTTACGGCAACTGCAGGCGAATGTAGCCCAAGATCCACGACAGGTGGATCCGGTTCATGCCCTCTTGAATGCGGAAAACCTGGGGCTGTTGTTGGTTGTGTTTGGGGTGCTGATGATCGGTCTTTCCGCTTGGCGGTACAATCAGGTGCTGCAGCAAATTGAGCAGGGGGATTTTCGCCCGAGTCGGCTGGTGATTTGGATGATGGCTGGGGTGGTGGCTTTGTTCGGATTATTAAGCATTCCTTTGGTGCTGTGGCGCAACCGCCCTCAGGAGACTCCCCCGCTAGATTTGCCCGAATAAACGCCCCCTAGGGGCTCTAGCTGACGGGCTTGCTGTTGGAGCCGCTCAACCAACTGATTGCACACCACCTCACACAGCTCAAAACAGGCGGGATCCACAATCTGGTAGTAGACGCTCACCCCTTTCGGCTGGCGACTGACGATACCCGCTTGGGCCAAGATCTTCAGATGTTTGGAAACATTGGCCTGGCCCATGCCGGTGGCCTCCAAGATCTCCGTCACGTTTTTGGGGCCAGACCGCAGCTCGCAAAGGATCTGCAGCCGACTGGGCTCCGAGAGCACCTTGAAATAGTCCGCCACGCTACTCAGCACTTCTGGAGTCATCACGGGAACAATCCATTCAACTGACTTGATTGTAACACCAATTAGTTATATAGTTAAAAACAAGAGCGATTTGAGGCTGCGGCCTTAAGCGATATCCAGGAGGACTTTATGCTCTTTCGACAACTGTTTGACCAGGAAACGGGCACCTACACCTATTTAATCGCGGATCCCGTTACCGGCGAGGCCGCCCTAGTGGATCCTGTGCTGGAGCAGGTGGAGCGGGATTTGACGTTGATTCGGGAATTGGGGTTGAACCTGAAGTACTGTTTGGAAACCCATGTTCATGCAGATCATGTTACGGGGACTGGCAAATTGCGAGAACTGACCGGTTGCCAAGGGATCGTGCCCGTACAGGCCAAAGCGCAGTGTGCCGATCGCTTTATTGCCCATGGGGAAACCCTGCAGGTGGGATCCATCTTAATTGAGGCGATTGCCACTTTGGGGCATACGGACAGCCACATGGCCTATCGAGTGAATGGGGATCGGATTTTAACTGGGGATGCCCTGTTGATTCGCGGCTGTGGGCGAACCGATTTTCAAAGTGGGGATCCCGGCTTGATGTATGACCACGTAACCGAGCATCTGTTTAGCTTGCCGGATGAAACCCTGGTTTACCCGGGCCATGATTACAAAGGGCGGACAGTCTCGACCATTGGGGAAGAAAAACGGTGGAATCCTCGCTTCGTGGATCCAGCGACGGGATCCCTGCGGTCACGGGAGAGCTTCATCGCATTGATGAATAGCTTGAACTTGCCCAACCCGAAAAAGATTCAGGAGGCTGTGCCTGCCAATGAGCAATGTGGCAAAGTTACAGTAACTGTTTAATCCGGTGCACTGGGGTGGAACTTCGGTTGTGATGGCTGATGCCAATCAGGAGCAGGTGGATGCCGAGATTCTCGCTCTTCAAGAGGAGGCCACTCAACTGGAGACAGCTTACCCTTCCCAAGTGAGTTCGCGGCATGCTGGGTAAGTCACACTGTGGCCTTATCTAGGCGCAACGGCAACGATTTTCTGGGGGTGAACAGCTTCAGGGATTTCAAAACTTGAGCCAGTTCTACCACTCAGAAGAGATGATCAATCAGAGCGTTTTTCTAAGTGCTTTCCTAAGTGCTTTTATTGCGCATCGGGAATAGAAGATGAACCAGATCGCCACCTACAACACGGATTTCTACGCTTGGACGCAGGAACAAGCCCAATTCTTGCGGGATCAGGCTTGGGACAAGTTAGATCTGCCCAATTTGATTGAGGAGCTTGAATCTTTGGGTAAGCAACAACGTCAGGAACTGCGGAATCGACTTTCTGTATTGATGGGGCATTTGCTGAAGTGGGAATATCAACCGGAAGGCAGATCCGCAAGCTGGTTAATTACCCTACAGGTTCAACGTCAGGATGTTCTTGACCTTCTCGAAGAGAACCCAAGCCTTAAGCCTTATTTGGCAGAGGCCATATCCAAGTCTTATCTAAGGGCACTGCAGCTAGCGCTTGAGGAAACGAAATTACCCAGAAAGACTTTTCCCAAGGAGTGTCCATATTCCCTAGAGCAAATTCTGGATGACCAGTTCTATCCTGGTGAACCCAGTGATTGGCTTGAGGACGAAGGTTAACTCAGAGTTTGATAGCCAGGACGATAACCCCTCACAGAACTTCAAAAAAAGCAAGGAGAACATTATGACTACAGCACCAACGCCGCAGACTCTATCTCAACAGGAACAGGATCCCCGCCTTAAGGAAATTGATGCTCTGACTTTGAAACAATGGCTGGATCAGGGGCGAGTGAAACTGATCGATGTGCGAGAGCCCTCAGAATATGCCGAAGAGCGGATCCCAGGGGCGATTAATATGCCGCTGTCCACTTTTGACCCAACTCAGGTGCCCGCCTCCACTCCCGAACAGCCGGTGGTGATGCAGTGCCGCATGGGCAGCCGTTCGATTCAGGCCAGTTGTCAACTGTTGGATAAGGGTTGGCCGGAGGTGATCAACCTAAAAGGCGGGATCGAAGCCTGGAAATCGGCCAAGTTGCCTGTCACTCGCACGCGAAATGCTCCCATTTCTCTGATGCGGCAGGTGCAGATTGCGGCGGGATCCCTGGTGTTGTTGGGTACGTTGCTGGGTGCCTGGGTGAATCCGGCTTGGTTACTTTTGAGTGGCTTTGTTGGGGCAGGACTGGTGTTTGCCGGTGTAACCAACACCTGTGGCATGGCTTTGCTGCTGGCACGGATGCCTTGGAACCGAGGTCAGTCGCTATGACTGGGATCCCTGGGGTGCAGGCTTCATCTTCTCCGTCTGGGATCACATCTGGGATCCTGCAGCGATATCTACCGTTTACGGATTGGCTGCTGCACTACCAGCGGGAGAATTTGCCGGGGGATGTGATTGCTGGGGTGATCGTGGCGATTATGCTGGTGCCCCAGAGTATGGCCTATGCTCTATTGGCGGGCTTGCCCCCTCAGGTCGGCCTGTATGCCAGCATTCTGCCCTTGGTGGTTTATGCCTTGCTGGGATCCAGTCGGGTCTTGGCGGTGGGGCCGGTGGCCATGGTGTCGTTGCTGGTGGCAGCGGGGTTGGAACCCTTGGCAGAACCGGGTAGCCCCGAGTACGGGCAGTTGGCCTTGGGGGTGGCCCTGGGAGTAGGGGTGATCCAGGCGGGCATGGGGATACTGCGGGTGGGCTTTTTGGTGAATTTCCTCAGCCACGCAGTGATTTCCGCCTTTACCAGCGCTGCCGCTTTGATCATTGCTTTTAGTCAGGTTAAGCATTTGCTGGGGGTGCGGATCCCCAATACGGAGTCCTTTCTGGTGTTACTGCGGGAGCTGTGGCAGAACCTTGCGGATTTGAATGGAATAACGCTGGGCTTAGGACTGTTGGCGATTGGCTTGTTGCTCTACGCCAGTCATCGCTTGCCAGCTCAGTTGCGCCGCTGGGGGATCCCCAACAGCTGGGTGCTGCCCCTCAGCAAAAGTGCTCCTTTGGGGGTGGTGCTTCTAACCACGCTTCTGGTGTGGGGCTTGGGTTTGTCGCAGCGAGCTGGCGTGGCTGTGGTGGGAGCGATTCCTGCCGGCTTGCCACCTCTGACCTTGCCTGGGTTGAGCCTTGGACAATGGGGATCCCTGCTCCCGACGGCTTTGGCCATCAGTTTGGTGGGTTTTACCGAGAGCTACGCGGTGGGTCAATCCCTAGCCAGCAAACGCCGGCAAAAGGTGGATCCAAATCAGGATTTGATAGGGTTGGGAGCGGCCAACTTGGCTGCTGCTTTCACAGGTGGATACCCAGTTACAGGGGGGATCAGCCGCTCAGTGGTCAATTTCCAAGCCGGGGCCAATACAGGACTGGCTTCCCTGATTACGGCCGGAATCCTGGCTTTGACAGTGGTGCTGTTGATGCCGCTGTTTTTCTTTCTGCCCCAGGCGACTTTGGCGGCCATTATTGTGGTGGCGGTGCTGGGATTGGTGGACTTTCGCCCCTTGCTGCACAGTTGGCACTATGACCGCGGCGATGCGGGGGTATGGATGGTCACGTTTGTCAGTGTGTTGGGGATAGGAATCGAGGCGGGGATCGGTATCGGGGTGCTGGTCTCGATTCTGTTGTTTCTTTGGCGCAGCAGCCGCCCTCATATTGCCATTGTTGGGCAGATACCGGGTACCGAGCATTATCGCAACGTCCTGCGGCATGAGGTGATTACGGATCCCCAAATTTTGGCAGTGCGGGTGGATGAAAGTTTGTTTTTTGCCAATGCCGCCTATTTGGAGGAGTACTTGCTCCAGCAGGTGGCGGAACGGCCTGAAGTGAAGCATTTGTTGCTCATTTGTAGCGCAGTTAACTTCATCGATGGCAGCGCTTTGGAATCGTTATTGCGGCTGATGGAAAAGCTCCAGCAGGCAGGTGTGCAATTTCATTTGGCGGAGGTGAAAGGGCCTGTAATGGATCGACTCAAGGCGATTCACTTTGTCGAGAAAATTGGGCCTGAGCATATTTTCTTGTCTACCCATCAGGCAATGCAAGCTATGAAACTTCAGGAATGGGAAGCCCCAGCTAATTTTATGAGTAATTTTACTGGGCACGAATGAGCACGACAGGTGTTTGTTCTGCCGAGTTTCCGGCTGGATTTTTCCGCAGTGCTTGCTCGACCAGGGATCCTTTGACTCCAGAGGTAGCCGCTAAGATTTTCACTTCTCCCAGATCATTGGCGTCGACAATGGCTATTTCATAACCCGTTTGAGTTTGAATCTGTTGGACTAACTGGGCTGGATTCTCAGGTCCCAGGACAATAAATTGATCGTAGGGAGGCAAAGTGCCAGTGACATCATCAATCAACGCAGCTTGTTCTCCTGCCAGCGCATAAAACACCCCCGGAATCCGTAATAGCTTAGCCAAAGATCCAATGAAAAAAGCCCACAACACCCGCCAGGGCCCGGAACAATCGATCAGGGTTTGCAACCCGTAGCAACTGGAGAGGCTGGTTTTGGAGGGGAAAAAGTAGCAGAGTGTGCGGGCCAAGAAACCGGGCTTCACCTGCAGAGGATGACGGAAATTCCCTTGGACAATCGCAGCGGCAGTTTCGGAAATGGCGATGATATCTCCCGGCTGGGCATGGGGGCGAATGTACCGTTCGATCACCGCAGGCCACTCATCCTTGGGGGTGAGTAAATGGGTGGGGATGGGAGCCCAGCTTAGATGCTCTTGCTGTTGCCAATTCAACTCCGGTAGGGGATCCACCTCCTGTAGCGGCAGGATTAAATGGCTGGTTTTGAGGGTGCGTTGCTGCCGACCGTACTGGATGTAGTCTAGCTCCAGCCAGGCGGAGCGCAAGTCGGAAAGCCCATCTCCCGTAAGTTGAATCTCCACTTCCAGGCCGGTTTGGCTGGCGGGGCTGAGGATGTAGGCTTGCCAATAATTGTCCTGGCGGGGGGGCAAATCCTCATGGCGAGAGCGCAACCGGATCAGACTGTGAATCTGCTCTAGGGATCCGGCACTGAGCAGGTGCAGTCGCGGCGTCACTTGGGCCAGGGTTACTTCCAGGAGAGGATTGAGATTACGGGCAACAAATTCAGTCTGGATACGCCATTGCTGGGGAGTTTCCCGGGTTAAGGTCCAGCTTTGTGGTTCCACCCACAGTTGATCGGCAGGGCGAGTGTTTAACCAGTAGAGCAGAGTTCCCCCAGCCAGCAGGATTCCGGCAGCCATCGGGATAAGACCAGCTAGCGCTTGGGTGGGATCCCAGGCCCAACGCCCCACTCCCCACAGGCTTAAGCCAACCCCAGACAGGATCAACCCCAAAACCCTACGGTTCACCATGCTTCCACTGCCTGCTGCCATTGGGATCCCACTCCTTCAGAATCGTTAAGGCCTGGTAAATTCTGCCCCATTCCGGGTTACAGCGGCCTAGACTACAGGTACATCTCTTCGAGCCCTAGACATCCTAGCGGGAAACCGAAGCAGACAGGAGCGGCAACCCTACCTCCATTTCTCAGATCAAACAGTTAACTTATAAATAGACTAAACTCAAAATTTTCGTGGGTTAACCATTGGAGTGTTCTATGGCTCACAAGCAACAGTTCAAAAGCTTTACCGACATGATCGAGGGATCCCCAACCCCGATTTTGGTAGATTTCTATGCATCTTGGTGTGGTCCCTGCCGATTGATGGCCAATGTGTTGGAGCAGGTGAAGCCCCAAGTAGGGGATGCGGTTGCTTTTGTCAAGGTGGACACGGAAAAATACCCGAATATTGCCGCCCGCTGGGGCATCCAGGCTTTGCCAACCCTGATTCTGTTCAAAGATGGGCGACCGATTGACCGCATTGAAGGCTTATTGCAGCCGCGGGCCCTGCTGGAACGGTTACAGGCGCAGATTCACTTGCCTGTAGCTTAAGGGCCGCAGGAGTTTGAACGGGGCTGCTGGGGCATTAAGATCTAACAAGATTTCAGCTGGCACTTCCATTTAGCCCCTATGCCCCCCTTTCCCCAGAACGCTTCTTTAGATCTAGAAGATCTGGATCGTCGGTTCACAGAATGTATCGCCCATTGGCAGCAGGGGAACCTTCCTCAAGCAGCCGGGTTGGCGCAGGAGATCCTAGCTCTGGAACCCGATCACACGGGATCCCTGCAACTTTTGGGGATGATCGCCCATCAGCAGGGTCAGCCCAAGGAGGCGCTGAGGTATTTGCAAAAGGTGGTGGATTTACAGCCGGAAGAGGCAGATGCTCACTACAATCTGGCTTTTTTACTGCACAGTCAGGGATCCCTGGCGGAAGCCGTTCCCCACTATCGTCGTGCCCTGCAACTGGATCCGGAGCATTTGGAAGCCCGGGTGAACTTTGCCCAGTTGTTGCGCTCCGCCCGGCTTTATCGGGAAGCGGCTCAAGAATATCAAGAGGTGGTGCGGCTACAGCCCCAGTCTGCCCAAGTCCACAATGACCTTGGCATTTTGTTCAAAGAGATGGGATCCCTGTCGCAAGCCATCCAAGCCTATGAGCAAGCGATTCGCCTACAGCCCAACTATGCCGAAGCTCACAACAATTTGGGCAACGCTCTAAAAGCCAGCGGGGATTGGCAGGCTGCCGAACAGAGTTATCAACGGGCGCTGCAGCTCAACCCCAACTTGGCCGAAGCCCACAACAACCTGGGCACCCTCTACGAGGAGCAAGGTCACCTGGAAAAAGCGGTGCAGTGCTATCAGCAGGCGGTACTGGCTCGTGCTGGATATGCGGAGGCCCTGAGCAATTTGGGGGATGCCTTTGCTCAAATGGGCAAGCTGGAGCAAGGGTTGCAATGTTGTCAACGGGCGGTGCTGGCGGATCCCTACCTGTTGGAGGGACAACTCAACCTGGCCAATGTGCTGCTGATGAAAGGGGATCCCGTAGGGGCAGAAGCGGCCTGTGAGAAGGCTTTGGAGCTGGAACCCGCCCATCCTCTCGCCTTGGCTTTGCAGACGATTGTTTGTGCAGAGCAAAAGAACTGGGATAGGGCCAGGTACTGGTCGGATCCGCAGAGCTTTGTCCAACTTTTTCCCGGTGATGACCCGGAAGAAACGGCCATTCTCAATCACCGCTTGGCGGAGATGATCTTGGCCCACCCCAGCCTCACTTGGGAGCGCAGCGGCAATGCCACTCGTGGTGGGTATCACAGCGGCAACCTCTTGGCAGATCTGGATCCTGCTGCTGCGGATCACCCCCTCCATTGGCTGGGATCCCGTATTGCCATGGCTGTTCCCCGCTACCTAGAGCAGCTTCTCCCCCAATTGCCTGCCGATTGCGTGAGCAGGACAGAGTCCTCTGGGACTGCACGCCAGCAGGCTCATCCTTGGCTGGAGCAGTGTCAAGGCCCGTTTCAGGTGCGGGATCTCTGGGCGGTGGTGATGCAGTCGCAAGGTCACCAAATCCCGCATGTGCATCCCTCCGCTCGCTTAAGTGGGGTGTATTACGTGCAGGTGCCCCAGTCTGTGGGTGAAGATCCGGCGGATCCTTCCGGATGGCTGGAGTTTGGGGCTTACCCAGAGCGGTTTCCTGGGGTTTCTTCCCATCGCGTTAGCGGGACGGAGTCCTTGCATCCCTTAATCTGCCGGGTGCAGCCTCAGCCGGGTTTGTTGGTGTTGTTCCCCTCCCACCTTTGGCATCGCACCATCCCGTTTGTGGGCACTGAGCCGCGCATCAGCATCGCCTTTGATATTGTCTTTGCGGGTGTTTAATTGCACTATCGCACTACTCGGGATCCTCTTGTGCCACTTCCCCCGCTCCACATCCACCAACCCGGAGAAGTACCCTACCGAACCGCCTGGGCTTGGCAACAGGAAAGGCTGGCTCGTATGGTTAGGGATCCCCAGTTCCCGGATGGGTTGTTGCTGCTTACCCATCCCGCGGTCTATACCCTAGGCGCTGGGGCTGACCCGAAGTTTCTGAAAAGCCTTGCTCAACCGATGGGATCCCCCAGTGCTCCGCACCACTCATGGGAACAAGAAGGGATTTTTGGAAAACCAATAGAAGTCCTGCGGGTGGAGCGCGGTGGTGAGGTCACTTATCATGGCCCTGGCCAATGGGTCGGTTATCCGCTGCTGAACCTCAAGCGCCATCAACCGGATTTACATTGGTATCTGCGCCAGTTGGAGCAGGTGCTCATCGAATGCTTGGCTTATTTCGGCCTGAAGGGGGAGCGGATCCCTGGTTTAACAGGGGTTTGGGTGGAGGGATCCAAGTTGGCGGCCATCGGGATTAAGGTCTCTCGTTGGGTTACTTATCATGGCTTTGCCTTGAATGTCTGCCCGGATTTGAGGGCCTTTGAACGGATTGTCCCCTGCGGGATCCCGGATCGCCCGGTGGGATCCCTGGTGCAGTTTTACCCACAGGTCACAATGGCAGCGGTTGCTCCTGTCCTGGTAGAGTCCTTTTGCCAAGTCTTTGGCCTGCAAGCTCAAGCGGTTTCTTTGTCGGAGTGGTTGGGAGAGGTTGAGTCGGTTGCTGCTGCCATTTGAAGCTCACCTTGGGCCAAGCTAGTCCAAGCTAGTCTAGAAAAGCTTAACGCTCCTCAACTCCCAATTGCCGCAGCAGTTGTTGCAGAATTGTTTGATCGGCAAGGTTGCCACTCTTTGAAAATAGGGCCATTGCTCTACGAAAGTCCTCCAGAGCAGCCTCTCGATCCCCCAGTTGTAGCTGGGCAACCCCACGACTGAAAAAGGCTTCCGGGATCCCGCCATCCAGGCGAATCGCTTGCTCCGCATCGGCTAGGGCTGCTTCCGGCTGGCGCAACTGATTGTAGACGTAGCTGCGGTTTACATAAGCAGGGGCATAGTTGGGATCCGATTGCAAAGCCCGATCCAGATCTGCCAGGGCACCCTCAGGATCTCCCCGTAGCAGTTTCAGGGATCCCTGCCAATTCAACTCTGCGGCTGTTCCGGGTACTGGGTTGGGTGGGGTAGAGCTCGTGGGGGGCAATCCAGGAGAGGGCATGGCCAAAGCGGCTGGGATCCCTGCTAGGAAGGCAACCAGCCCCAAACCCACAACCCCAAACCTCCGGTTCATCCTTCCTCCTCCAGTTCCAAAACCAAACTGGGCATGAGCCGCTGTAAATTCTTAAGGGACTTCCCCTGCCAAGGGATCCCTTTGGAGCCTAGAACCGTGATCTGGGGCTTTCCCTGTTGCCGTACCCGCACAATAAATTTGGACAACATATTGATGCCGGAGCTGTTGAGAAATTGTAGCTGGCGCAGATCCAACTTCATGGTTTCCGGTTGCTGACCTGCCGCATCAATGAGCAACTTAGCTACAGGGGCATATTCTTCCGTGCCCGCCAACCGCAGGGATCCCTGACAACGAACAGTGCCAGAGGCCGCATCGTATTGAATCTGATACTCTTCCGCCAAAATCTCCATCGTTTACTCCCTGCATCCATTCTTGTACGAAAAAAGTGTTCTTTAGAGCGACTCCGAGCGTAGCTGTACCATGGTTGAAACTGCTACCCTGTTAGGGTCATCCTCTTCAAACTTCCAACCCAACTCTGCTTGGTAGTCGTTGATCATACTGAGAAATCCCAGCCCCGATTGGTTAGAGTCTTCCTCTTCGGCATTTTGCTCTAAGTGTTGTAGCCAAAGCTCGGTGGGATCCGACTCCGTTAGCGTCTGCAAAAAGTTTTGAAAGGTTTGGACTTGCGGCTTCGCAATGCTGTTATTGGTTAAGAAGATGAGTCTATCTCGATAAAGATAAAGGGCAATGGTTACCGGAAAATCAGAGGACTGATCGCTATATTTCATCGCATTTTCGATCAACTCATTAGCAACAAAACTGACTGCACTTTTGACGGTCACTACACTCTCGCCCGGGAAAAAAGTGGCCATATAATCAGCCATAAAGTTGGCAGAAAGACCATTGTTTCGCCAGCGTTCTTTGAGGGGAACTGAAGTGGGAGAAAATCTCAGGATCAAATACTCGTTGCTCTGGGGGAGATCCTCTCGGTAATCACCAAAGATTTTGGTCATAGATTCAAGTCCTGTTGGGAATTGCTGGGAAGCTCGACTCGACTTGTCGGGGCATCAAAGCCAGAACAGCCCGCGTGGGGTATTTCCCCTCCGTAACGCTATCCGTATAAAGAACTACCACATCCCCGTTGCCGAATTCTAGCTTGAGGGCAGACCGTTGGGGCCGTCCTAGGTAAATGCTCAGGCATTGCTTAGCCATCAGCGGGACGGAGTCCTTGAGCGCTAAAATAACGTGGGCTATCTATGCAGACGGAACCAGCACCTTGATCGAGCGTTACACGTTGCCAGAAATGGGCCAAATCTGGGCCAATCCGCAGAAGTTGCAAACCTGGCTGGAAGTCGAAATTGCAGTCTGTGAAGCCCAAGCGGAATTGGGCGGGATCCCTCGGGAGGCTCTGGAGCAGATCAAGAGTAAAGCAACCTTTGATCCCGAGCGGGTGCTGCAGATCGAGGCGGAAGTGAAACACGATGTCATCGCCTTTTTAACCAACGTCAACGAGTATGTGGGGGAGGCAGGTCGTTATATCCACGTCGGTCTGACCAGTTCCGATGTCTTGGATACGGCACTGTCGTTGCAGTTGGTGGCTTCTGTGGCGGTTTTGCAGGCACGGCTAGCAGACCTAAGTGCAGCCATTCGGACGCAAGCCCAGAGGCATCGGCAGACTTTGATGATTGGGCGTACCCACGGGATCCATGCAGAACCGATTACTTTTGGCTTCAAGCTAGCCGGTTGGTTAGCGGAGTGCTTGCGCCATCAGGAGCGCCTAGAGAGACTACACAACCTGGTAGCAGTGGGCAAAATCTCTGGAGCAGTTGGGACTTACGCCAATGTGTCGCCACAGGTGGAGCAGTTGGCCTGTGCCCGCTTGGGTCTGAAACCGGATACTGCCTCTACGCAGGTGATCTCGCGGGATCGCCATGCTGAGTATGTGCAAACGCTGGCGTTGATCGGGTCTTCTCTGGAGCGCTTTGCCACCGAGATCCGCAACCTGCAACGGACGGATGTGCTGGAAGTGGAAGAATACTTCGCCCCTGGTCAAAAGGGATCCTCCGCCATGCCCCACAAACGCAACCCGATCAAATCGGAGCAACTGACGGGGATTGCCCGCCTGCTCAGGGGTTATGCCCTCTCTGCTCTGGAGAACATCCCCCTCTGGCACGAACGGGATATTTCCCACAGCTCGGTGGAACGGGTGATTTTGCCGGATGCCTCGATTCTTTGTCACTATCTGCTGGTGCAAATGACCGATCTGGTGCAGAACCTACAGGTACACGCAGGCAACATGGAGCGCAACTTAAATGTGTACGGGGGGGTGATCTTCAGCCAGCAGGTGTTGTTGGCTTTGGTGGATAAGGGCTTGAGCCGGGAAGAAGCCTATCGCCTCGTACAAGAGAATGCCCATCGTGCCTGGAACCAACCGCAGGGGGATTTTCGGGCCAATTTACTGGCGGATGCGCGGGTGATGGCTCACCTGAGCGAGGCCGAGCTAGCTGCCTGTTTCGATGCCACTCGTCACCTGGCCCATTTGGATGAAATTTTCTCCCGTGTGGGCCTCTAAGGGATCCGCTGCATGGTTTGGCAACGACAGCACGTTTTGGGCCTAGCCGACTTTACTCCCGAGGAATACCAGATTGTTTTGCAGACCAGCGCCAGTTTTCGAGAGGTGCTGACGCGGCGATTGCCCAAAGTACCCACCTTGCAAGGGAAAGTGGTGGCAACGCTCTTTTTTGAGGCTTCCACCCGCACGCGCAACAGTTTTGAGCTTGCGGCTAAGCGGCTTTCAGCCGATGTGCTCAATTTTGCTCCCGGCACCTCTTCCCTGAGCAAAGGGGAAACGATTTTGGATACGGCCCGCACCTTTTTGGCGATGGGATCCGATCTGTTGATTATCCGCCATGCCCAAGCGGGGGTACCGCAGCAGTTGGCCGCCGAAATTACTCGCCGGGGATCCCCCACAGGGGTGCTGAACGCTGGTGATGGTCTACACGAGCACCCGACCCAAGGATTGCTGGATCTGTTCACCCTCTGCGCCCAATTGACTCCAGAGCGCCCCCATCTAGAAGCGCTACAAGGCGTAAAAATTGCCATCGTTGGGGATATTTTGCACTCGCGGGTGGCCCGTTCCGACATTTATGCCTTGGTTGCCGCTGGGGCAGAGGTGCATCTGGCTGGCCCGCCAACGTTACTCCCGAAAGAGTTCGCCCAACTGATCCCCGGCCATACCCTGCCGATCCATTGGCAACTGGATTCGGCCTTAGAGGGATCCCGCTTTGTCATCACCCTGCGCCTCCAGCAGGAACGCATGAGCGAGTATTTGTTGCCTAGCCTGCGAGAATATCACCACTTTTTTGGGATTACCCAGCAGCGGCTGCGGTTGTGTCACCCGCAGGTGAAGCTCCTGCACCCTGGCCCGGTCAATCGCGGAGTGGAGCTGAGCTCTGAGGTGATGGAAGATCCGGATTTGAACCTGATCGAGCAACAGGTGACTCACGGTGTGGCGGTGCGCATGGCCTTGCTCTACCTGATGGGGGGTGGGCGGATCCCGACTTGAGAAGGCTTAATCCGAAATAAGACCGGCGGGAACCGAGCTTCAGGTTTTGCGTCTAGGGGCCTGTAGCCAACTTCCTCCGTTAAAACCCTTAGGGATCCCTGGCTGGAGCTTCTCTCGAAGTATTGCAAACAATGCATCAGCTTGCGGAGATAAAGGGCAATCTCTTTGCCTTAAATTTCACTTTACCTGGATCCTGACCAAGACTGTTTTGTGACTAAGTGATACCTATTTTAGGGCTAAAGTCTGCCTGCGCTGAATAGTCGTCAGATGCGCTAAAAGCCTCTTTCTATCAAGTTTTTTTGGATCCCGATTCCCAGGGATCCCTTTTCGACTGAAATCCTAAATACACCTAAATTGATGGGTGGGGGACAGGAATTTTGTGAAAGATCAGCACATTCAAAAAAACTCCACCTTTTTCTCACGATTTAACCGGAATTTAACCTTAACATATTCTGCGCTTAACCTTGAGGCTTTAGGGTTACAAGTGTTGATCTGCAACAGACATCACCTATGCGATCTCTGCTTTCCGCTTCTGTACTCTCCCTTGCTGCCCTGGCAGTGGGATCCCTCTCTTTGGCCCCAGCCCAAGCCCAAACGGTGCAAATCTCCGGCGCGGGTGCTACCTTCCCGGCTCCTCTGCTGCAACGGTGGTTCGATACCTACAACCGTACTGTGGATTCCAACGTGCAAGTCAGCTACCAGTCGGTTGGTAGTGGCGCTGGTTTGGAGCAGGTGATCAATGGCACTGTGGACTTTGGTGTGTCGGAAGCTCCTTTTTCCGGTGCCCGCTTGGAGAGCTTCCGCTCTAAGTTCGGCTATGAGCCGTTGCAGTTGCCCATGGGCGGTGGGGCGATTGAGTTTGCCTACAACATCCCTGGGATTGAAAGCCAAGAGTTGATCCTGAAACGGGAAACCTACTGCGGCATTGTAACGGGTGAAATTACCAACTGGAACGACATCCGCATCAAAGCCCAAAACCCTACCTTGGTAGATCGTTTGCCGGATCTGCCCATTACCTGGGTACACCGTTCCGACGGTTCCGGTACTACCTTTGTGTTTACTAACCACCTCAAAACCGTTTGCCCCAACTGGACTGCTGGCGCGGGCACCTCTGTGGAATGGCCGGTTGGGATTGGTGGACAAGGTAACGAAGGGGTGGCTGCTGCCATCCTGCAGGAAGAAGGTGCGATTGGTTATGTGAACCAGTCCTACGCTAAGCTGGAAAATATGGACACAGCTCGGATCGAGAACAAGTCCGGCAATGTGGTGGCTTTCTCCCCTGAGGCTGCTACCTCTGCTTTGGATGCGCCGATTCCGGATGACTTTGCGCTGCTGGTGCCGGATCCGGAAGGTCCCCAAGACTACCCGATTGTTGGTTTGTTCTGGGTGATGTTCTATCGGGAGTATCCGGATGCTACCAAGCTAGAAAAGCTGCGGGAAGTCTTTAAGTGGACGCAAGGCCCAGATGGTCAGGCACTGACCCGAGAGCTAGACTACATTCCCATGCCAGATTCAGCTATCGAGCGGATCTTTGCCGAACTGGATGCGATCACCGTTAATCCCAACGCGGTTCGATGAGCCAAATCCGGCTTAAAATTCGCTAGCTTATAGTCAGCGGTTGGTGGGAGGTATCGTCCTTTTATCAACTGCTGATTTGTCCTTTATTTAAGGATCCACAGAGATTTATAGCTTGGCTTGGTGTCTCGAAAAAATAATTGTCTACGGATCTGGTTGGACTGCTGTTTGCGGTTGAATTTTGAATGTTGACCAGAACACAGACACCTGCAAGCCAAATGAGGTATTTCAGTTGAGAGTGATGTTGCGAAAAGGATTGCCACAGGGGAGGCTCTATGACTTCGGCGGCTAGAGAGTATGATTCATCGCAGGATATCAGCATTGAAAAAAAAATGGACACTTCCCGCGCCCTGGATGTGGGATTTGTCCGCCTAACGCTGGCGCTGGCTGGCTTTGCGGGCATCATCCTCATTTGGGTGATCCTGCAAACTACTGAAGCAGCCCTGCCTGCTATGCAGCAATTTGGTTTGGGCTTTCTGGTCACCACCCGCTGGAACCCCGTCGAGGATATTTATGGGGTGCTCCCGCAGATCTATGGCACCCTGATGACCTCTTTGGTGGCTCTGGTCTTTGCCATTCCCTTGGGTATTGGTACAGCGATTTTTTTAACGGAAGATTTTGTGCCCAAGTGGATCACAGCTCCCATTTCTTTTGCCATTGAGCTGATTGTGGCCATCCCCAGTGTGGTATTGGGATTGTGGGGGATCTTTGTGTTAATCCCGGCGGTGCGCCCCATTTTCCGTGCCATCAACCAAACTCTGAATTGGTTCCCCCTCTTTGGTGGCCCTGCCCCGCGTGGCAACAGCTTGCTACTTGTGGGGTTGGTCTTGGGAATTATGGTGTCCCCGATCATCATTTCCATCACCCGCAGCACCTTTGAATCCTTACCTCGCAATTTGCGCGATGGGGCCTTGGCCTTGGGGGCAACCCGTTGGGAGACGATTTTAACGGTGATGATTCCAGCTGGCTTGTCTGGCATTATCAGCTCCATCATGTTGGCCATGGGTCGCGCCTTGGGAGAAACGATGGTGGCCGCCATGCTTTCGGGTAATGCCAACCGTATCAATGTCTCGCTGATGCAGCCGGGATCCACCATTACGGGTTTAATTGCTTCTCAGTTTGGTGAGGCTGGCCGCACCCAGGTAGCTGCCCTCATGTATGCCGGGGTGGTGCTGATGGTGCTATCCCTGCTGGTGAATGTCTTGGCGGAGCTCATCATTCGTAAGTTCCAAAATCTTCAGCAGGCCAATTAACCAACCAGCAGAGCCGTTATCCATTCAGGAGTGTTTCTGTTATGTCAAGCATGTCCAGCTCAGCACAGTTGCCCTCTCAAGAGATTGATATCAGCACGAGTGCCATTTCTCCCCTACGCAACTATTCCGGCAGAATCCTGACGATTCTCAGTGGAGTTTTCGTTGCTGCCATCGTCCTTCCCTTGGCATGGGTGCTTTGGGATGTGATTGGGGAAGGGTTGAAGCAACTGAGTTGGCAAACCTTTATCGAGACCCGCTATCCGGCTCCTGGTTTGACAGAGGGTGGCTTTGGACATGCAATTGTGGGCAGCTTGATCGTGCTGTCAACGGGAGCAGTCTTGAGCTTTCCCTTTGGGATCCTGGCGGCGGTTTATCTTTCGGAGTTTGGTCGAGGCACCCGTTTGGCCTATTTGGTCAAGTTTTCATGCAATGTGCTCACCGGGGTGCCGGCCATCCTGTGTGGTTTGTTTGCTTATGCGGTGGTGGTGCGGGGATCCGGGTTTTCGGCTTTCTCGGGGGGGCTCGCCCTTGGGGTGCTGATGCTACCGATTGTGATCCGTTCTACGGAAGAAGCCTTGCTGCTGGTCTCTCCTGACATGCGCTTGGCGTCCATTGGCCTTGGCTCTACCCGCTTCCAAACCACGATGCGGATTGTTTTGCCAGCAGCAGCTCCGGCGATTGTGACCGGGTTGATTTTGGCTTTGGCACGGTCGGCAGGGGAAGCAGCTCCCTTGCTGTTTACCTCCTTCAACAACAACTTCTGGTCAACCAACCTGTTTGGCCCGGTGGCAACCTTGCCCGTGATGATTTATGTCTTCTCCAAGATCCCCTTTGAAGCTCAGCGGCAACTGGCTTGGGCAGGAGCTTTGGTGCTTTTGGTGATTGTGCTATCGGCCAGTGTCATTTCCCGATATGTGGTTCACAAAACCAAAAAATAATGAGCTTGAAATCCTGACTTTTTCTGTTGAGACAATCACACAAGCGGTGTGAAATGCTATGAACTCTAACTCTGTGAGTGGTGCGATGCATACCCAATCCCCCAACCCAACCTCCTACGTTTTCAAAACCGAAAACCTAAATGTCTACTACGGCTCCAACTTAGCCGTGAAGAACGTTAACTTAGACATTCCGGCCCGACAAATTACTGCCTTTATCGGCCCTTCTGGCTGTGGCAAAAGTACCGTCTTGCGCTGTTTCAACCGCACCAATGACTTGATCCCGGGTGCTCGGGTTGAGGGCAAGCTCACTTACCACGGCAAGGATCTGTATGCCAAGAATGTGGATCCCGTCTCGGTGCGACGGCGGATTGGTATGGTGTTTCAAAAGCCCAATCCCTTCCCCAAATCCATTTATGACAATGTTGCCTATGGCCCGCGGGTGCTGGGGATGAAGGTGGATCTGGACGAAGTGGTGGAAACATCGTTACGGCGGGCTGCCCTTTGGGATGAAGTGAAAGACAAACTGAAAGAAAGTGGTCAATCTCTCTCTGGCGGGCAACAACAACGCCTCTGTATTGCCCGTGCTCTGGCGGTAAAGCCGGATGTGATTTTGATGGATGAGCCGTGCTCCGCTTTGGATCCGATCTCCACCCGCCGCATCGAAGAGCTGATGAAGGAACTGGAGGAGGAGTACACAATCATCATCGTCACCCACAACATGCAGCAGGCCAGCCGCGTTTCCGATATGACGGCTTTCTTTAGTGTGGAACTGGTGGGATCCAACCGTGTGGGCGAACTGATGGAGTTCAGTAAAACTGAGGTGATCTTCAACAACCCCGTCAAGGAAGCCACCAAAGACTACGTAGAAGGCCGTTTCGGCTAATGGGAGTGGCGGCAGGGATCCCTTGTGAGCTTGTTCTCTTCCTGAGACTGTTCTTGGTGAACCCTTTTGCGGGCCATTTCCGCAGATGATCCCAACTGAGAAAGATTGCTTCTAAATAGGGATCCCTATGACCGTTGCCGCCCCCGATAAGCTGCAGGCCTTGCGTTCCGCCCTGGCAGGGATTGAAATCATCACCGATCCAGCACAGCTCACCAAGTTGTCGCTGGATTTTTACCATTACAGCCCTGTGCTCACCCGGCAACTGAGCGAAAAACGGGGAGATTTGGTGGTGCGCCCGGCCAACGAAGCGGAGGTGATGCGGGTGGCAGCGGCCTGTGCCCAACACCGGATCCCGGTGACCATTCGCGGTGCCGGTACGGGCAACTACGGCCAGTGCATTCCCCTGCGGGGTGGTGTCATCCTCGATGTCAGTAAACTCAACCAGGTGCTCTGGGCCAAACCCGGTGTGGCACGGGTGCAAGCGGGGGCAAAATTGATGGCCATCGACAAGCAAACCCGCGAGATAGGCTGGGAGATCCGCATGGCTCCTTCCACTTATCGCACTGCCACGATTGGGGGTTTCATCGCCGGGGGAAGTGGAGGGATTGGGTCTATTACCTACGGACAACTGCGGGATCGGGGCAATGTGTTGGCCCTGCGGGTTGTCACTCTAGAGGAAGAACCGCGCATCATCGAGCTACGCGGGGATGAAGTCTTCAAAGTCAGTCATGCCTGGGGGCTGAACGGCATCATCACAGAGGTGGAGATCCCGTTGGCCCCTGCCTATCCGTGGGCGGAGTTGGTGGTGGCTTTTCCCGCCGAAGTGGGCTTCATGCCTGCTGCTCACTTTGGCCAAGCGCTGGGGGATGCGGACGGGATCATCAAAAAGATGATCAGCCTCCATGCTTGGCCTATTCCCAGTTACTTTGCACCCCTGCGGGGATCCGTGCCTGAGGGATCTGCCATTGCCCTGTTGATGATTGCTGAATCCAGCGTGGAGCCCTTGATGGAGTTGATCCGCGAACACGGCGGACAGGTGGTTTACAACAAAACCGCTCAAGAGGCCAGTAAGGGGATCATGCTGGGGGAATTCACCTGGAACCACACCACCCTGCACTGCCGCAGCGTCGATACGAGTCTTACCTATTTACAATCGGCTTTCCCCGCCGACCGAGAGCTGAAGATGGTGCAGCACATGTACGAGTATTTTGGCGATGAAGTGTTGATGCACCTGGAGTTTATTCGCATCGAGGGTCAAGCCACTCCGGTGGGTCTGCAAATTGTGCGCTTTACAACCGAAGATCGCCTGAACGAGATCATGCGCTATCACGAGGAGAATGGCGTCTTCATTGCCAATCCGCACACGTTTATCATCGAAGATGGCGGGCGAAAAGTGATGGATCCGCGACAGATCCGCTTTAAGCAAGAAGTGGATCCCTATGGGTTACTCAACCCTGGGAAAATGCGCACCTGGCAGGAGCGAGCTTCAGGTTAATCGGCAACCATCATCCTGATGGGGCAAGAAAGGGATCCCTCACCCTACTTAGGGATCCTGATGGCTCTCCTGACATTTTGGTGTCGATAGTATAATGAGATACTGAGTTCCATGACGAACATTGGTTCCTCTTGATAAGTTATTGGGTCTTGCTGGAGTCAAAATCCAAGAGTTTGTAGAGTTAGA